>NZ_CAPDXS010000002.1:62558-95559 GCF_948601915.1 uncultured Acetatifactor sp.
AGAATCTGGCATAGAGCCCGTATTGATCTATGTCTGGATTTTCTCGCTGGCCTCGCTTCCCTCGCAGGCCCACATTTCCGGCTCGATGTTGAATCTGTCAACAATATACTGATAAAGAGAATCCTGCGTATAGTCAACCCCGGAGCCCATCATATTGACGCTGAAACTGGATGTATAGGTGAACGGTATTGTCTCCTCATAGGCTGCATGCCCACCCGCCTCATCTGAGCTGGCCTCTCCTCCTTCAGAGCTCTTCTCTTCCCCTGCGCTGTTTTCCTGGCTGCTCTCCACCTTTGTCCGGCTGTCCGAACCTGCATCATCCTGCTTGTCCCCGCAACCTGCCAATGCCGAAATCACAAGCATTCCGCATAACAGTAACGCCACTTGTCTTTTCATGTGTTTTCCTCCTGTCTTTGTTTACCTTAATTGTGTCTGATGCTGTTTATCTCAAACCTGCTTCTACAGGGTATGATTCCATATTCCCTACATTTTTACCGCACCTATCAGGACACCTTTCACGAAGTATTTCTGGAGGAACGGATAGACCACCATGATGGGCAGCATGACTGCGAACACGGATGCCATCTGGATGCCCTCTGAAAAAAGGTTGGTCTGACGTGCTGCGGAAGATAATGTCTTAGCCGCCATGTTCGACCGAGAGGCGTTGCTGATGATAGACCGCAGGAACAACTGGAGCACGCTCTTTTTCCCACTGTTCAAAAGCAAAAGCGGCCAATACCATGTATTCCAGTACCCCACCGCTGTAAACAGAGAGAATGTAGCGAGCAGCGGCTTCTGTAAGGGAAGCATAATCTTTACGAAAATCGTGATTTCCGAAGCCCCGTCAATCATGGCGGCATCCTGTAAATCCATGGGAATCGATTCAAAGCCGTTCTTCATGATGATGATGTTATAGGAGGAGGCCAGGCCAAGCAGCACGATTCCAGTATAGGTATCCAGCAGCCCCAGATTCCGAATCAACATATAGGTAGGGATTACGCCACCGCCCAGAAACATGGTGAGGATCATCATCCGGAAGAACAGCTTTCTGCCGGGGAAATCCCTGGAATATGCATAGGCTACCATGGTGGACACTGCCATTCCGGCAGCCGTCCCGCCTATCGTGAGCAGTATAGTAGACCGATAGGCTGACAAAAGGGCGCTCCCCCTACCGAGCAGATATTTATAATTTTCCAGTGTAAATTTCCGCGGCAGCCAGGAAAAGGGATGCTTGGTATATTCCGCTGAGCTCTCGAAGGAAATCACGATTGCGTTCCAGAAGGGAACCACAATCAATATCGCCAGCAGCGTCAGTACTATCATTGCAATGATTTCCGTATTGTGCCATTTCTTTTTCTTTGTCGCTGTTTTTTTCATCTTTGCCATCCTTCGCTTCCTCCTGTTCTACTGAATCAGCCTCTCTCCGCTAATCTTGCCCACTACAGTGTTCGCGAGAACCAGCAGCATGAAATTAATTACAGCCTTGAACAGGCCTACTGCCGTGGAAAATCCATAGTTTGGAGTGGATGCAAAAGTGATATCGTAGATGTAGGTGTCCAGAATCTGCGCCGTTTCAGTTACAATGGCATTCCGCATATTGAATATCTGGTCGAATCCGGCATCCATCACTCCCCCTACTGCCAGGATGAACATGATTATGATGGTTGATTTGATGCCAGGCAGCATCACATATCGGATGCGCTGCAGTCTGGTAGCGCCATCGATATCCGCAGCCTCATAGAGAGTGGGATCGATGCCGGCTAACGCGGCCATGTAGATGATCGCCGACCAGCCGACTCCCTTCCAGATGGAAGTGGCATAGAGCATAGGGCGAAACAAAGGGACATTCCCCAGGAAGTTCATCTTCTCGATGCCAAGGTTCGCCAGCATTACATTGATTGCACCGTTGCTGGACAGGAAGTTGCCCAGTATGGCGGAGACTACGATCCAGGATAGGAAATGGGGAAAGGTGAAAATCGTCTGATATACCTTTTTCAGCTTAGTCCCCCGCATTTCCGTAATCAATACCGCCAGGATGATTGGAGCGGGAAATTCGAAAATCAGTCTGCTGATGCTGATGACCAGAGTGTTCGTAATGGCGCGCTTTGCGGCCGGTATGATGAAGATTCGCCTGAAATGCTTCAGCCCCACCCATTCGCTCCCCAGCACTCCCAGGCTCGCTTTGTAGTCCTCGAACGCCATCAGGACGCCGTACATAGGGCCATAGCAGAAAACGATGAGCCAGACCAGAAAGGGAAGCGCCAGCAGATATAACCATCTCGCTTTCCAGATTCTGAGCAGCAGCGTTCCCTTTTTCTTACTGTTGCTGCCTTGTTTCCTGCTTTTGGTGGTACTGGTGTTCACGATACCTTTGTCAGCCATAATCTGTTCCTTTCCGTTGTTTTTCTGTAGCTCTGTGAGCCGCATAGCCGTTTCTCTTAACCCATATAATCCTCATATACTTACTTTTCATGCATTGCGGATGCTTCCGTCAACTGGCAATCCGCTTCACTACCCGGGAAAGCTGACCGGCAGCCACTCCTCTGGAATTGCAGAGGCTTTCGATGCCAAGCTCCAGGGGGATGATTTCGAGCAATGTGGCCGTGGCCGAATCCTCATGTCCGATATGGCAAACCAGCTGGTTCTCACGGCTTACCACATCGGTGCGGTTTGTAATCAGCAGCACCTTCCCGCCATACTGAAGCACATTCTCCCTCACCTCATCGCACTTGGCGTTGTATCTTCTGTCAAAATCGTAGACCAGCACGCCGAATCCGGGCCGAATCAGTTCGATGGGGCCATGGATGAACTGTGCCGCCGTGAATCGGGATGAATAGAACTTTCCGGCCTCCTCCGCCACGATTTCGCTGTGGCAGGCTGTGGTATAGGAATATCCGGAACCGATGCAAATCAAGAATTCGATATCGGATATGAACTCAGAGACATCATGTCCCAGACTTTTGTCCGAAATCATGCACTCTATCCTGTCGGCGCATTTCTCCAGCCGACTGCGCAGCGCCTCCATTTCTTCCTCGCCACATCCGGTCAGCCGGTAGGCCAGCAGCATCATGGCAGCCAGCGTATTCGTATAGGTCTTCGTGGAAGTGAGGTATTCCGTACCTGCATAGATGCCGCAGGCCAGCTTGGTCATGGTGTGGAGATGGCTGTTCGGATAATTGGTCACGGACACCACCGGCACGAAAGCGGGAAGCTTGTCCAGAAGATCCAGCACCTCGGGGCTCTCCCCTGACTGGGATACCGCTATCACTATGGTTTCCTGTGTGTAAAAGCATTCCTCTCTGGACTGCAGTTCAAAGGACTCTATAGTGGATGCATGAAAGCCGTGATCCTGCAGGAATTTCATGGTGATATAGCAGGCGAACAGGGAACTTCCCATCCCTGTGAGAATGATGTGGGGGTTCTGCCTATCGCGCATTAGCTCTGCCAGCGAACGCCGCAGCTCCCGCTCCCCAAATGCCTGCTCTATGAATTCCCGCAGCACAACGGGCTGCTGGCGGATTTCATCCATAAAGGAAACCGCTTTGTATTTCATTCTCATTCTCCTTTGCTCTTTTCCAAAATTTTAAAACCGGAACATTGAAAGTTTTATACTTCATGCTATTGCATTATGAAGAAAATATTCTTTATTTACTATAGATAATAAGGTATTTTTATTAATCTTGCAATATCAAGATTGTCCAATATTCCCACTGATTTTTTGTGGAATTTTACCAAACGAAAATGGATTGACAAGGGTGCAAAAAGCTGCTGCCCATATGAAGCAACAGCTTTTCGCTGGATGATTGTTTGATTGGAATGATTTTCCTGTAATTTTATTGTCGGATGTATTCCACAGCCAGGCTGCTCCTGGGCCGCTTCAGCTCAAAGGCGTATCCCGCGGCCAAGGTGCTTCCGCCGACTATCCTTTCCGTCATATGATAATCCTCGTCCGATATCCGGAGCAGGTAATCGCTGTCCATGTCCAGTCCCCGCAGTGCGACAGTATGCTTCTCCTCTTTCTCCTCTTCCCGGCGGAAGGCAAGGAGCACGCCGCTGTCCTGACTTCCGAACTGGCACATGCCCCAGTGGTCTTCCCGCAGGTCTGCAGTTGACAATGGGTAGAAATCCTCTTCCCAATACCCCCTTAGCCTTTTATATTCCGCGAGAGCCGCATGGATTCTCTCAAAATCACATGCCTCGTCACGGACATCAAAGGAACCAGCAAATCCATTGCTCATGGCAGACCGCATGTCATATGCGGCAGCATCCCATGACGCGATTGCGTGGTAAACCATATAGCCGGAAAGCCCCAGGTTCTGATTCTGGTTCCACAATGCTGTCTTCATGGATTCCGAGGCCGGATAGCAGCCCGTATCGCTCCTCCAGCAGAATACGCTTCGGGCACAGGATTCCAAATCAATCCTGTTACCACCGCTGGCGCAATTGTCGATCAGCAGATGGGGGAAGCGTTCCAGGAGAGTATCCCAGAACCGGTACAGGCCTTCCATATACTTTATTTCGGTAATCCCCTTCCGATCCGCGGAATCCTTTTTTGCCCAGTAAGTATCCGGATAGAGATTGAAGTCCTGTCGATATATGTCAATCCGGTTCTCTTCGATAAAGCCGGCCACAAGCTCTGTAATCCAGTCCACGGCTTCCGGGTTCGACAGGTCCAACAGCATCCCCGCGCAGCCCATGGGGTCGATTCCGTCCATGCAGAAGCCCTGGGCATCCTCCTCCCCCGGTTCACCCCGGAGCAGGAATTCCGGGTGCTCTCTGGCTGTCTCCGTACCCCGGTATACCCGTTCAGGCTCAAACCATACCATGGTGCGGAGCCCTTTTTCATGGGCGTATTTCGAGATGCCTGAAAGCCCGTCCAGACCCTCCCTGAAAGAGTAATTGCCCACCCCTTTCGGGAAGCCTCCGGCAAACCAGGCGGCATCCATCCAATAAACGTCAAAATATGCGCATCTTTCAGCGTAATCTATCTCCTGCATCTGGCCGCTCGTCGTATTCCACTGAGGAATCTTATAGCTGTAGCGGTCGAAGTTCTGAAGGGCCATGGGCATCTTCATTTGGTCGCCGAATCTTCTCTTCGGGCTGAAATACTCTTTCATCAGCCGCCGGAAGCGATTGTGCGCTGCCACGGCGTTTCCCTCATATGCCATGAGCAATATCCTTGGAAACCGCAGGCTTTCATGTGGTTCCACATAAAAATGCACGTCCGGCAATCCGGATTTCAAGATGAAACCATCTTTATCTCTGGACAGTTCATAAAACCATGTCCCGCTCCAGCCTATGCCACAGATCAGGCCGTCATGGGGGCCACAGATATCGAAAAAGGGAAACGCGCCTTGGGAGGATTTTCCGTTCTTCGGCCTGATGGATATGGAATCCCCGATTTCCACATTGTTGGTAAAGGGGAGAAAACTTTCCCCTGTGCAGCTGTCCCCCAGGATTCCCTTATGAATAAGGGGCTCCTGCGGCGGCAGGGGAATCCCAAGATAAGCGATGTCCAGCTCCGTAAGGAATCTGCTGGGCTCATCCGAATGATTCGTTGCCGTCATCTGCCAGTCCACGGCTCCGAACTCGGGATATTTCTTCATACATATCGTGAACTCCATGCCGCCTTTTCGGATACAGAAGGATTCCGCAAGGTCTTCAGGACGATAAAACAGGATTTCCTGGCCACCATAGCAAATCCGCGCAAAACGCCCTTCAGCAGATTTTGAGCCTTCCAGCAGATTCTTTCTGATATGTTGCGCTATATAATTAGTTTCCATGTATTATCCTTTCCTATGATTGAATCGACCTTGCCGATAGAAAAGGCAGCCATCTATTTGAAAACCGGCTTCCTCCTCTCCATATATGGAATCATGTGTATTCAGATGACCTCCAGATAATCCCTGTCCGGCAGAGGCGGGAATTTCACGGTGGGCAGGGTCTGATACCAGTAGGCCACAGAGGCGATGTCGTCCTGCAGCGGCAGATAGCGCCCCTCGCTTCTCCACCCCAGCGCCTGGATCGTCACCCTAAGGCTGTTCTCGAAATGGATAGGGTCCGGAATATGCCAGCGGTACATGCCGAAGCGGAACTGGCTCCTGTAGAGCTTATCCGGGGTCACTACCTGCAGCCCTGCATAAGGTGTGCTGTAAGGGACATACCTGTCATGGGTAAAGGGGTCTTCGAAATCATAGGACCCGCAGAAGTAATCCTCCGTCCCTGTGCCGCAGATGGTGGGGTAGTCCGTGTCGCCGTCCATGTAGAATTTTATCTCGCCCTCTCCCCACCACTGGTTGTTGTTCACGCCCCAGGCCATGTAGGTGCCCACATACTGTCCCTTACCCTCAATGCCGTCCACGATGGTATAGACTTCCTTGTAGGGCAGCGGGTTCACCCTGCGGAACTGGGCATGGAAATAGGCGATTTCCTCCGGCAGTGACTGTAAGGTGTAGTCAATCTGGTAGAAAATCACATCCCTCTTATTCGACAGATTCTCCAAGGTCATGCGGCAGTTGCTTCGGAAGGGCATCTGCCAATAGCAGTTGAAAGCGCATCCCGGATTGACGCACACAGCCAGGGAATTGATCTGGAAGTATTCGTTCCAGCCCATACAGAAGAAATCCCCTATAGGGCATTCCACGGAAGGGTTCTCCTGGCCATCCCAGTAGATGCGCAGAATCGTGTCCCTCCAGCGGTTCTGCGGTGTCAGCCAGATGTGGCGTATGATGCCGGGACCGTCGATGTTCGCAATCTCAAAGGTGCTTTTCGGCTCCAGGAAGATAAAGGGGTTCACCTTCCAGCCTAGCCCCAGATCCCTGGCCTCGCTGCCGGAAACCCCTTGCTCCAGCGGGCACATCCCGCCCTTTCCCGGCTCTCCCGTGAAGTTCTCGGCGCTGATGGAACGGGATTTTACATCCGTTACCTGATATAGTGTTGATAAATCCAGCATTTTCGTCCTCCTTTTTCATCAATTGCCTAAAAAACACGAAGTTTGGGGCCCTTAAAGACGGCCGTACTTCCGCCGCGCATCCACCATAGCCTGGTAATTCTCTGCCGGAATTCCCTTGAAGATCCACAGATAAGCCGGATCATCGGGGGCTACCTCCCAATATCCGGGAATGCAGCGGATTGCGCAATGCCCCAGCGTCTCCGCGGCCTCAATCAGGAGATCGGCATTGTAACAGATTGCCCTTTCCTTTTCGGCCTCACTGAGCTTATCAAACGCAAACCCAAGAACCGGTTCCCTGCCGAACATCTCCTGAAACAGATGGAATTCCAGTTCCCAGAAAGGAATCTCATCCTCGGGCTGTTGACAGTTTAACGCTGCAAGCATCCTTTTCTTTGGTGTCATATCCCATTCCTCCCTCTCATAATGTACGCTCTTCCTCAGTTATAGTAATATGGTTCCCTGCACTATAGTGGTTCGGCTCCGGTCACCTTGTGGTCATGCGCTTCAAAAGCAATGGCATGAACATTGCTCCCTGCACGGTTCTGTTCTGGAAGGAGCACAGGGGACACTGTCTTGCTTCTTCCGTCATATACCAGTCGGTAAAGGGAACCCTGTCAGGGCTTTCCTCCAGGAACCGCAGAATATCCCCGGAAAACTCCTCCACTGTCCTTCCTGTGCCGTCCAGCGAAGCGGCCCATATCATCCAGTCGCTTTTCGTGTAGCTTTCTATAGAATACAGGGGAACGCCGTAGGCATTGCGTTTCCGGTGGTACAGCGCTATTTCCTGCTGATAGAAATCTTCGTCCCAAAGCTTCGTCCCGAAAGCTAAGTCCCAGACAGCATTGTATTTCAGGCTCCAGCTCTCCTCCTCGGCATCGAAGGTGAATTTCGTATGGTCCGTGCCAAGGGCCCGGGTATAGACATCCCTGGCCATTTCCCGGGCTTTTTCATGAAAGAGGTCTGCCTGGTCTGTCCGCTGGGCGGTCTCCAGAAGGATGGCATAGGCCTCTACCCCCATGACAGCTTTCATGGCCAGATTGATATTATGGTCTATATGGCCCGCATAGTCGTCAGTACAAAGCTGCTGGCCGGGATTTGCGCCATTTTGCAGCAGGTATTCTGCCCAGGTCTCGAAAAGCGGAAGCTGCTGCTGTAGTTCTTCCTTTGCCCTTTCGGAATCGAGCCTTGCCAGGGCAGCCTCCAGAATCAGCATGTTACCGCACTCCTCTATCGGCATCTGATATCGCAAATCATAGATATCGGCACAGGTCGGCATCTGCCAGAGCATGGGATAGCGGTGTCCGTCCGGTTCCGCTTCGCCTTCCAGATACTGGATTGAGCCGGGCTTCTGACGATACCCGTATACCTGGCCGGTGACATGAGGATAGCGCCCTGCATCGTGGGGTGCAAAGTCAAAGTTCCATATGGGCAGCTTCGCGAACCTGAACACCGGGCGCATCATGCCACGCACCAGCTCCGGATTGTACAGGAAAAACAATGGAGCCGACGGATAGGTCACGTCCACGGTGGCAGCGCAGCCGTTGGAATGGCATTCCTTGGAAATGAAGACAGGATTCCCGTCCTCATCCGCGATGAGCTTGTGAGCCGCTATGGACTGACGGTAGGCGGCAATGCATATTTTCGTATAGGAGGGGCTGAATTCCATGGCATCCCGCTCCATAGCCGTCTCGAAGGCCTCGCATCTGCGCAGCAGGCTGTCGTGTTCTTCCAGGGCTTCGGAAATCATGTCGTGGATGTTCTTTCCATTTCTGGCCCAGTAGCCGGGAAGCATCCTGCCGAAATATTGGATGGACGCAATGTCGTCATAGGCGGCTACGAGGGAAACCTTCTCCCAGCTTCCCGGTTTTGCCTGGAGCTGCGCCTTAGCCCGGAGGCCGTGGGCATCCTGCGCATAAACCACCTCCAGCGGCTCCGCCTCCGCCGCAGCCAGATAGAGATAGCCCCAGTCGATGGTCACGCTGTCACCGCTATATCCCAGGGGGCTTTGCTCCCTGAGTCCCATCCATGCAATCCGGCTGTCGGCGGGTGCGTAGCAGCCTCCTCCTATCTTTCCGGTCTGTCCTTTGTCGCAACAAAGCTCTCCATCAAACTCCAGGACCACCTCCACCATATGGCTCTTCCCGTCCATAGACCGGACTGCCATGTCCACATAGGAGCAGGGCCTGGACAATATGTCCAAATCCTCTAAAAGCAGCGGTGTCCAGAAATCCACGGCAAGCTCCACCCCTGCGTCCTGAAAGCGGTAGACGCTGTGCAGGGCGGTCACGGAAAGGGCTGTCTGCTCCATGGCCTCGGCTTCGCCCAGTCCCATGAAGCGGTATTCCCGGCCATCAATCCTGGCAGTCCCGGCCACCCGCTTGCGCCGTCCTGTCCAGTGCATGGCGTCCGTCCCTGTCAGGCAATCGCTTCCTGACCAGAGGCTGAAATAGGGGTCGCAGGTAATCAACGGGACTGCAGGAAGACGTCCCAAAGCTATCCTGCGGATGCCCTCTTTTCTACTGTTCTGTTCCATAAGCTCTCCTTTCTCTCAAAAAATCCTTATGCCGGGGGCAGCAAGTAAAACAGTACGCGCTGGCCATGGACGCGGCGAAGGTCTCCTTGGGATTGTCCATTTATAAGCCTTAGAGTCGCTTCTTAATAATAAGGTTTGACTATTTCAAAATAAGTATACTTTAATTTTGTCATTCTGTCAAGAAAGTTTTCTTCTCATGTTGTTAATTAGGCCTAAATATTTCTTCTCATACAGGCCATAAAAATCCCCCGACAATTCTCAGGAATCTATCGAGCATTGTCGGGGATAGATAGCCCCTGTCAGCAGATGGTCCTGCTCCGAAAGAACACCATATACCGCCCTTCTTATAGCTCCAGCCATCCAAATCCGAGGGGAAAAAGCACGGTCTTCGGCTATTCGAACATCCCTTTCTCGAAGAGCAAAGCCTCCCGCGCCTCCTGATCCAGCATCTCCCCCGTGATGCCTGCCCTGAGCTCCCTCCAGATGTGGATGTCCCGCTCAATCTGCCCGCCTCTGCGCACGAAAGGCTCCATGACAGCATAGCCGTCGAATCCCACCTCCCTTAAGGCCTCTCCGATTTCCTTCCAAGGCATGCGGCCCTGTCCGGGCACCTTCCGGTTACACTCTCCCGTATGGAAGTGGCACAGCAGGTCCCCGGCTGTACGGATTGCGCCCGCCATGTCGTCCTCCTCGATGTTCATGTGGAAGGTGTCCAGCATTAGCCTTACGTTCTCCTTGTCCACTTCCTTTACGAAACGGACACCCTCTTCGGCCGTATTCAGCAGATGGTTCTCAAAGCGGTTCAGCACCTCCATCCCAAGCTGGATGCCATAGGGCTTCGCCAGGTCCGCCATGATACGCATCCCCTCCACGCTGTATTTCCAGTCCTCTTCCTTGCATACCGGCTTTGTGAAGTCGATGGGCCAATAGGAATACAGCGCGCCGCCCAGATGGCGGATTTCCAACTGCCCCATGACGTCGAAGAGGTGCCTGAACCACCCTGTGGCGTTTTCCCGTATTTTCTTATCTGATGAACCGATATTATGGTCGAAGGACGGGCCGTATCCGGCAGTCAGGGTGATTCCCCGGGCCTTTGCGCGCTCCCGCAGAGCCACGATCTGGGCCTTTGAATAGTCCGGCAGGGGCTTAGCACCGATTTCCAGCGCATCGAAGCCCAGACGTGCCACCTTGTCCACATAGGGGACATAATCCGCCTCCCACTGGGTCTCCCAGTAGGCGTAATAAATTCCATATTTCATACTCTTTCGCTCCTATACTTGGTTCCGCGTCAAGAGGCCGCCGCCCTCACGCTTTCGGCGGACGCAGGCTGTCCCCGTACTGCTCAGGAAGCCTGTGCGGCCGTGTGGCCCGGAACTTTTACCTGATGTCCCAGGGGGGCGTGTGCCTCCCGGCGGCCCGAAATCTGTCGCACACGATTCAGTCTGCACACGAATCAGTCGAATCTGAAAGCGATTTTGAAGTCGCCGTATTTTCCGGTGGCGTAATCGAAAGCCTTTTCCCACTCCTCCAGCCGGAAGAAGGTCTTGACGATGCCCTCGGTCTTCAGCTTCCCATTTGCGATGTTCTCGATGACATAGGGGTAGCAGTAAGGGCTTAAGTGGGATCCCAGCACGTCCAGCTCCTTGTTGTCCCCGATCAGCGTCCAGTCCACGGTGGTCTGCTGGGCGAACACGCCGAACTCTACGAACCGGCCCAGCCGCCGTACCATCTGTAGGCCCTGGACCACGCTGGAGGGATGGCCTGTGGCCTCTATGTAGATGTCGCAGCCGTAGCCTTCCGTCATATCTCTTATGATTTGAAGGGCGTCTTCCTTCCCGGGATTTATCACAATGTCCGCACCGAATTCCTTCGCCTTCTGCAGGCGTTCGTCCATCATGTCCAGGGCTATCAGCCTGGCCGGGTTCATCTGTCTGGCGTAGGTGATCATCCCCAGACCCAGAGTGCCCGCGCCGGATATGACCACCACGTCCTCGATGCTGATGTCCGCCCGGTCTACCGCATGCTTGGAGCAGCTATAGGGCTCGATCATCAAAGCCTGTTCCAGGGTCATCTCCTCCGGCACCCTGTGGACCACAGCGTTCTTCGGGAAGCGCACGTACTCCGCCATGCCGCCGTTGTTCTCCTTCTGGAAGCCGAAGATGGCGTGGGGCTCGCACATCCAGTAGCGTCCTGTCCGGCAGAACCTGCATTCGCCGCAGGGGATGATTTGGTCCGCGATGACGCGGTCGCCGATTTCGTAGGCTGTGACATTCTTTCCCCTGGCCGCCACATGGCCCAGGAATTCGTGTCCCGGGATGAAGGGAGGGCGCACCCATTTTGCGTGGGTCTCGTCTCCCCAGGTGGAGTTGCCGTGATAGCACTTCAGGTCCCCCGCGCAGATGCCGCAGCCCTCTGTCTTGATGACAATTTCGTCATCGCCACATTCAGGGACGGGGTATTGGGCCTCAAAGCGGTAGTCGCCTTTGTCATAGGCCACCAATGCTTTCATCGTCTTCGGTAATGTTCCGTTCATGTTCTCCCTCCTATCCGTATCGCATTTTTGCGATTGGTTTTAATAATAGAATCGCTTTATGTAATGTAATTATATAAAGCATAGGGGGATTTGTCAATAGTTTTTCCTAAAAGAAAAAGGCGGAACGCTCTGCCTGAAAAGAGCTTTCCACCTTAACTATTCTCTATGGAATTTTGATTCCTACGCAAGTAGGATACTATCCTTTTACCCTGTCGAGCTCTGTGAGATTTACGCCCAAACTTGATAACGTAACCTTCAATTCCAGGTAACGCTTATACATTGAGTCATATGTGTCCGGCGCCACGTCCTTGATCGGTAACATCCAATCCTGCAACCTCGAAAACTCAGTCACACAGTCTTTAATAATATCTGCTGCATTTGGCATGCAAGCACCCTCTTTCTGAAACACCGCAAACATAGCCCTCTTTTATATGCTGTCTCTTCCGGTTACAATTTCAGCATAACAGATTTTTCAGGAAGTGTAAAGCCCTCAAATTTCAGCATTGAACGCTGCGATGAAGTTCAGGGCTGCCCCTGACGCAATTGCCGTCTTCTTATAGACGCATGTCCTCAGATATCCGCCGCCATCGCCAAAGGAATTCAATGCCGCCACCCTCTCCCGCAGATCCTCCAGATAGGCATCCAGGTATCCCCCTACATATCCCCCCAGCACGATGTCGCAGTCCAGCAGAGCGTGGACGGTATTCACCGTCAGGGCCAGATACCCCAGGTATTTGTCCCAGGCCCGGACGAATTCCCGGTTCCCGTTCTCCAGCCCCGCGAAGAAATCCTGTAGGCTCCCCTCCGCAAGGCTGGACAGATTCTCCGCCGTGAGATAGTTCTCCACGCAGCCCTTCTGGCCGCAGTAGCATTTCTGGCCGTCGGGAATCAGGGTCATATGCCCCACCTCCCCGGCCTTCTGGGTGGCGCCCGGGTATACGGTGTCGTCCAGGACGAAGCACCCGCCGATGTTGTTGCTCAGCATGAGGTAGAAAGCGTTCCTCCTGTCGGGATCCTTCCAGATCTCCGTGTAGGCAGCCGCGTTGGCATCGTTGAACAGCTCCACGGGGTATGGGATGTTGGCGGAAATCTGTTCATAGACATTGCTCTCCAGGTCGATGATCTTGCTGAAAAGGATGGTCCTGCGGTCGATGTCCACCAGCGCGGGCAGCCCTACGCCCACGCCCAGTATCTGCTCGCCTGTGAGTCCGGCCTTTTCCACCAGCTCCCGGAACAGGCTGCCCAGGTTTTTATAATAAGCCTCGCTGCTGGAGAAGGCAGCCCGGACGCGAGAGGTTGTGACGATGTTCCCCAGGAGGTCAAGGGCGGCCATGGAGATGTGGTTGCTGGTAATCTCTATGCCGATGGCGGCTCTGGCATTGCTTACCAGGGAATAGGCCACCGCGTTGCGCCCTCCTGTGTTGCCCCTGGAGCCGGACTGGGCGATCAGACCCGCATCTAAGAGCTCGTCAATGTTCTTGGCCACAGTGGGGATGCACAACTGCAGATCCGCCGCCAGCTCCTGCCTGGTCAGCATGCCGCCGGACAGGAATCTCTGGTAGATGCTGGTCTTGTTGATTTTCTTGATTTCCACGTTCAGGGGTCTCTTATTGGACATAAACCATCCGCCTTTGTCTGAGATTGCCGGGCTATCGAAGAATGCCGGTAAGGGAGGACGCTGGCGCAGAGGGCCGGCCGCCGAATCCACGATATGCCGGGAGGATTTAAGTATAACATCATGGTGCCGATAAATCAATCCGGGCGCTCAAAAAGGCTTGATTTATGTTGGTAAGCGTGGCATCTGGTTTATCTGCTGAAGGACTTCATCCTGGAGATTATGGAGTTGAAGCCGAATCTGCCGAAGGCTGATGCCTATGCGAAAGCGTTTGTGGCATACAGCCTGTACGGCTGGATTGCGAAAGCTGAATCTATTCTTCCCTTGCTCTTTGGATAAATTTGTATTATCGGCATGGCAGCTATGTTCTATAGCAACATGGAATGAAACGGCGCTTTATCGCAACGAAATATGGGAGCATATCCTCCCATCTCGAAAGAATGCCCCCAAATCTGCCCGAAATTTCTCCTACTTCCCTTCCGCCATCTTCAGCTGGGCCGTCACCAGCCCGTAGTAAATCCCTTTCTTCTCCAGCAGCTCATTGTGCGTCCCAATCTCCGCAATGCCGTGCTTGTCGATTACTACAAGTCTGTCGGCATTCCGCAGAGTGGACAATCTGTGGGCGATGGCAAAGGTCGTCCTCCCCTTCACCAGCCGGTCAAGGGCCTGCTGAATCAGGAACTCGCTCTCCGTGTCCAGGGCCGAGGTGGCCTCGTCCAGAATCAACAGCCTTGGGTTGTTCAGGATGGCCCTGGCGATGGCGATTCTCTGCCGCTCTCCGCCGGAGAGGTTGTAGCCGTGCTCTCCCACGTAGGTGTTGTAGCCGTCCGGCGTCTTGCAGATGAAGTCATGGGCATTGGCCGCCTTGGCCGCTTGGATGACCTCCGCCATGGTGGCATCCTGTCTGGCGAAGCGGATGTTGGCTAGGATGCTGCCGGAGAACAGGAAGGTCTCCTGGAGCACCACGCCGATCTGGGAATGCAGGCTCTCGGCCTTCACGTCCCGCAGGTCCACGCCGTCCAGCGTAATCTTTCCCTGATCCACATCATACAGCCGCATGATCAGGTTGATTAAAGTGGATTTCCCCGTGCCGGAAGCGCCCACCAGCCCGATCATCTCCCCGGGTTTCACCTGGAAGCTGATGTTCTCCAGCACCGGCTCATAGGTGTGGTAGCCGAAGGACACCCGCTGGAAGTCGAAAGCGCCCTCGATCAGGAATTCTTTGCTGTCCTCCCTGTCCTTGATGACAGGCTCCTCGTCCAACACGTCATAGATGCGGTTCAGGCTGGTGATCATCTGCATGACCATCCTGGGAAGGTGGGTCATCCAGCTCAGCGGCCCGAAGAGATACCCGCAGTAGGTGACGAACTGCACCAGCTCACCCAGGCTCATGTCTCCGTTCAGCACATCAATGCCGCCGAAATACACGGCGATGTATGACCCCGCCCCCAGCAGGAAGGTCAGTATGGGGAAAAAGATGGCCCAGAAGGTCTCGTTGCGCCTGCTGATGTCAGCATACTCCTCCGTCTTCTTCTGAAAGCGGGCTGCCTCCCTCTCCTCTTTTCCAAAGGACTTCACCACCCGCATGCCGGAGATGATGTCCTGCAGGCTGCTGGCCAAATCGTCCGACTTCAGCCACTGCTTGTGGTAGATGCTGTGGATATGGTGCCAGAAAGCCTTGGTCACCACGAACACGATGATGATGAAAAGGGTGGACAGCAGCGTCATCTTCCAGCTGATCATGAACATCACGATCAGGGACACCACCATGGTCAGCAGCGTGGAGAACATGTCTCCGAACACCTCTTCCATGAAGCCGCGGATCTGGTTGGTGTCCCGGGAGACGCGGTTGAGCAGCTCTCCCGGCTTCCTGTTGTTGATGAAGGACAGGGAGAGGGACTGTATCTTATAGTAGAGCTTGCGCCGCAGGCTCATGCTCAGGGCGCTCCCCAGGGACACGCACTGCCAGTAGCGGTACACATCCAGCAGGATGCGGCCGATGAGCATGGCAAAGGTGATGCCGATGAAGATCCACAGCTCCCGCCAGCCGCCGTCCCCGGTAGACAGCGTGCCGTCAATGAATTCACGCTGTACCAGAGGTATGGCCATGTTCATGGCGGAGATCAGGGCCATCAGCAGGGAGATCAGCAGCAGCTTCCCCACATATTCCCCGCAGAGGGCCATGAATTTCTTCAAAATGTCCGCCTTGCCCTCGCAGTAGGGGCATTTGCTGGTGCCGGGGAGGGCCCGGCCGCATTTCTCGCAGTATTTCTCATATTCCAGGCTCACCACCTGCTCCGGCTTCTCCCCTGTCCCAAGGGACTCGATGACGGACTGTGCCCCTCTTGCCAGATAGGCCACGCGGACGATGTGCCGCATGGAAAAGCGCGCCGCGCAGATGACCTGGCCGTCCTTTTTCGTCACGATGACGATGCCGCTGTGTACCTGATGCTCGCACTTAATCTTCTCGCATTCCGCCAGCGGAAACTGTGCGGAGAGCTCATCCCCCTGCAGCACCAGGAAACGCGTCCCTGTCACCACCAGGAAAATCGTCCCGGCGTAAGCCTCCCTGGCCTGCATCCTCCGGCTGTCGAATTCCAGGTCTACAGGCACACAGTACAGCACCTCTTCCCCGGCTTCCAGCCCCAGGGCCTCCCGTTGGGGTCCCGTCAATGTATACAAAAGTTTCATAAAATCCTACATGCCTTTCCATGGCCCGAAATCAGCCGGGCCATCCGTAAATTTTCCCATAGCCAGCGCAGCTGGCCGTTTCATGTCCTGGATGCGCAAGAAACCTTACTCAACAGTTCCTGATACTTATATGAAGAGATCCAGCTTCTTGCGCTCCATGACGCCCAACTGGTAGAAATCGGGAATCTCATACCGGTTTCCGTCGATGTCCGTCACCAGCAGCCTGGAGTCGCTCAGATGAATCACGGCATCACCGCTCATCTGGGTGGTAAAGCGGCAGGCCCCAAAGGTGGTGACTACATTCCAGTAGGCGTATCCGTACTCGTCTTTCACGTCCAGCACCTTGGTGATGACAGGCCTGAAATAGCGGAGCTTGATCTGCTCCCGCAGCATCTCCTGCTGGTCTTTCTCAAGCTGGGAGAGCTTCTCGATGATGCCGATCTCCTTCGCCTTCTCGTCCGCCTCCCGGATGGAGATGAACTCCTCGGGATTGGTCAGCGGGAATGTCAGATACACCCCCACACGGTCGTATTCCCTGGTGCATGCTTCGGTTTCGGAGTGTTTCTCTTCCCCTGCTTCCTTTACCGTCAACGCCACAAATCCGCCCTCCGTCCTGCGGAACCTGGCGTTCTCCCCCGTGAGGAAATGCATCTCCAGAAGCTCCTCCGATTCCTTCTTCAGAGCCTCCTCGTCAAATTCCTGGAGATCTAATAGGTCTTGTCTGTTATTTTCCTGTCCTTCCATAAATATCCGTCCCTTTCTGCACCCCAAAGCTTAGAGCGCCTATATTTCAGTTTCAGCAAGCTGGTGCAATCCTGGAAGAATGCCCGCACTTTGGGCATTCTGACCTGTGAGAACCGGCGAGCAAAGCGAACTTGTTCGCAAGCCGAGCCTAGAAGTTCTTGGGTGGCGTACTTTGACACCCTAGAACTTCTTCTCACACTTCAATCCCCCGCATGGCCAGCGCTTTGGTCTGCAGCTCGCTCAGCTTATAGAATGTTCCCTTCTTCGCCAGCAGCTCCTCATGGGTGCCCGACTCCGTAAGCCTCCCGTCGTCCAGCACGATCAGATGGGTGGCGTTTCGCAGGGTGGAGAGCCTGTGGGCGATGGACAGCACCGTCCTGCCCTTCTCCAGCCGCTCCAGGGATTTCTGGATGGCCAGCTCCGTCTCCGTATCCACCGCGGAGGTGGCCTCGTCCAGAATCAGTATCTTCGGATCCGCCAGGATGGCCCTGGCGATGGAGATCCGCTGCTTTTCACCTCCCGAAAGCGAGCGGCTGGAGGAACCCAGCAGGGTATCGTACCCCTCCGGCATCTTGCAGATGAAGTCATGGGCATTGGCCTGTACCGCCGCGTGGATGATCTCCTCCCTGGTAGCGTCCGGCCTGGCGTAGGCGATGTTCTCCGCCACCGTGCCCATGAAGATGTAGGTCTCCTGGGATACCATGGCCACATTCCTGCGCAGCTCCTGGAAGCCGTAGCGCTTCACGTTGACCCCGTCCACCAGCACCTCCCCCTCCTGGGTGTCATAGAGCCTGGAGATCAGGTTCACCAGCGTGGACTTGCCCGCGCCGGAGCGCCCCACGATGCCGAACACCTCCCCCGCCTCCACATGGAAGCTGATGTCCTTCAGGATAGGCTTGTGGGCCTCATAGCCGAAGGTCACGTTCCGCAGCTCGATCTCGCCCCGCAGCTCCCCGGGCCGCAGGGGATCCGGCACCTCCTTCACCTCCGGCACCGCGTCGATGATCTCGAACATGCGCTGGGCGGAGTTCATGCACTGGGTGTACCAGCGGATGGCCCGGGAGAAAAAGTCCAAGGGCCACTGGAGCTGTCCCACATAGCCGGAAAACGTGATCAGCAGCCCCAGCTCGATGTCCGCGCCGCCGATGATCATAGCGCCGCCCACGGCCCACACCAGGAAGCTGATGGTATCCTCCACGGAGCGGTACAGCGCATAGAATTTGTTGTCATACCGGGCAAGGTCCATCTCTGCCGTGCGCACCTTGCCATTGTTCTTCTTGAAGCGGGTCATCTCCTGCTCCTGCTGGCCAAAAGCCTTCACCACCCGGGCTCCCGTGAAGTTCTCGTTCATCTGCCCTTTCAGGCGGCGGTTGGCCCGGTGCCGCTTCCCGTAATAATGCCACAGATGGGGCATCATCCGGTAGCTGATCACCACCAGCACCGGCATCAGGATGACGGACATCAGCGCAAGCAGGGGATCCAGCAGGAACATGATGACAATCGTGGCCAGTATGGTCCCCACATTGACGAAGAAATTCGGGATGCCGTCTATCAGGAAGCTGGAAATCTCCTCCGCGTCGTCGGACACCCGGGTCATCAGGCCGCCGGTCTGCCTCTTGGAATAGAAGCTGATGGACAGCCGCCCCATGGAGGAGAACACCTGGCTCTTCAGCGTAGCCACCACCGACGGTGCAATCCGCGCGGCCAGCACGCCCTGGAGCACGGCCAGCCCCTGGAGAATCACCTTTGTGACGATCATGGAGATGACCAGCACGGTCAATGCGGTCACGAAGCGACCGGCCGGCAGATGCAGCAGCGCCAGGAACTCCTCGTTGCGGGCCAGCACCTGATCGTACAGGACGGTTCCGCTTAGGTACGGCCACACCAGGTTCAGCACCGCCGAGCCGATATAGCACAGGACCATGATGACCAGATATTTCATATAAGGCTTAAAATAGGACAGCACCCGGAACAGGATGGACTTCTTGTCCATGCACTTGGGGCAGACCTTCCGCTCCTGGTCGGGATAGATCATGCCGCACTTGGGGCAGCACTCCTTTCCCTTCTCCACGTTCAGGTCCTCCCCGGTGATCTCCTCCGCCTTCTTCAGCTTCTGGAAAATGCTGCAGACCTTGAGGAAGATTCCCATCTTGGTATTGGAAAAATGGCAGAGGTTGCGCTCCACCCCGTCGATTTTAGCCATCAGCACCCCTGTGCCACCTGGCGCAGCACTTCCATCTCCTCCACCCTGTCCAATTCGAATATCTGCAGGGCGGGCTCCGCCCCGAGAGCGGCGTCCTCCTCTATCTGCCATCCGCCGTACCCGCCGAAGCGGTATTCCACGGTCTGCCCCTTCTCCGTCTTCTCCCGGTAGGGGTAGGCGGCCACCAGCAGCTTCTCCTTCGTGAGGGCCACGATGGTATCGGCGAACCGGTACTCCATATCGAAATCAGCCATCGCCGCGAAGATGATGCCCTCTTCCTTCACGCCGTACTTCCCGGCAATGCTGACAAAACTTTTCGGTAACTTCATTCCACACTCCTCCCATTTCCTCTCCCGGCCCCACAGAACGCATTCCGCTCATAAAAAAACCATGGCTCCTACACACGGGTAGCCATGGTCCACTCTACGCATTCTGTTCCTGACATGCAAGACTAGCGATGAACTCAATCTGCAATGGAATGTCCTGTTCCCATGAAACGACTTCATTCCATGGAACAGCCCCTTTCCACTTCCCCGGGAGGCGATTTTCTGACTGTTTTCCGTTGTGATATCTGATTCCTTCTCAATGTAGTCTTCATAATTGCTGCCTCCTTTCCTTTACTTTTCAGACTAAAGTTTAGTATAAGCACATTTTTTAAGAATGTCAACCGCTTTTTTCCAAAATACGTTAAAATTTCTTAAAAAGACTGTATTAGCTCTTTCAGGGGGCATGCCGCCTTTTCTGCCTACGCTCTGAACGCTTCATATATGTCGTTCAGCAATATGCCCTCAGGGTCGCAGCCGTATTCCCAGAACATAATGCCGCCCAGCCCTTTTTCCCTGACGTAGTCTGCCTTGATCCGTAGGCTCTCCCCGTCGTCATAGCTGATGAAGCAGTCTCCGTTGAACAGATAGGGAGCCTTGCCCGCATCATCCCAATAGCGTTTGTAGCCGTTCTTGTCTATGTAGTCCTGTGCAAGCTCCCGGTATCCCGGGCCGCCCATTCCCACCGTTCCGGCTTCCCGGCCCAGGCCGTCTCCGCCGCCCTTTACCTCTTTCCAGAGCCTTGCGTAAAAAGGTACGCCCACTATCAGCTTCTCAGCCGGCACGCCTGCCTCCAGGAACGCTTTCACCGCCTTGTCCACGCATACGTCGAACAGATTGGTCGTCCCGGGATACAGGGAGGCGTGATGTCCCGTCACTTTGACGAAGCCGCCCTGGAGATCATAGGTCATCAGCTGTACATAGTCCAGATATTCCTGCGCCTGCGCCATGTCCGTATGCAGGGTAAAATAAGTGTCTCCCCCTGCGGCGATGGTGAGCATCCTGCCGCTTCCCAGGGCGTCCAGCTCCTGACGCAGTTTCGCCAGGAACAATGTGAAGTTCTCCTTGTCCCGCATATCGGCCGCGATTCCCGCAAGGGCGAAGCAGGGATACTCCCAGTCGATGTCTATGCCGTCCAGCTTATACGCCGCCACCAGCGCGGCCGCGCTCTTTGCCGCCTTCTCCCGGGTGTCCTCCGTCATGGCTGCCTGCGAGAAGCCGTCCGCGCTCCAGCCTCCGATGGAAAGGATGATTTTGATTTCCGGATGGATCCTGCGGATGCGCTCCAGATCCTTCTCCTTTCCCGCGCCTTCCTCCCATACAGTTTCGTTATCCTGGATATGCCCAAACGCAATATTGATTACATCCAGCTTTCTGATGTCCTCCTCCCGCATTTGACCCAGATTTCTGGTCCCTACATAGCCGATCACTTTCTTCTCATTCATTGCCATCAACCTCCTCTTTCTGACCATTCTGTAGTATCTCTTTAAATATAATTACGTTTTTGAAGAATGTCAACAAAAAAGACAGCCTTTCCGAAAAATATCCGGTCCGGCTGTCCTTTTGATAGATTTTTACCCGATTTACATCGGCTTGTCTGACTATTCCGCTGTCTTCACGGAAGTGATATGGGGATTGACGCCCTCGTACCAGTACAGGAAGCCTTCCATGTCGATCTTGTCCCCGATGTTCAGCCCCTGCACTGCCTTGTATACATCAGTGCTGCTGTCGCACAGGTAGGACTCCACGGTGAAGGTATAGGTCTGGCCGTTCAGGGAGACATTGAAGTACAGGTCGTCGCCCTCCTGGCCGGAGCCGTCCCAGTTGTACAGGAACGCCACATCATTCCCGTCCGCGTCCTTGATATTATTGCCGTCCGCATCCTTGCAGGGCTCTACGGTCATGCCCTTGAATGCCACGAACTTGTTCTGATGCTTGATCAGGTCGTCGCTTCCCAGCAGGGAGGTGACGTCCTCCACAGGCGCTATGTAGTTCCCCTCCAGGATTTCAAAGGTAGCTCCCTCGGCAACCTCCACCTCACCGGACCACTCGGTCTTATAGCCTGTGACCTTGATCTTGGTGCCGGGAACCAGCTTCTCGTAGTCCTCTTCGGAGCAGACCATGTTGTACACGAAATAAGCGCCGTCCTTGTCCTGGGTGTAAACGGTTGCCTTATCCTCCCACCAGGACTGCTTAGCCTGAACATATGTCTCGATTACGACTTCGGACTCCAGAGCGGCCGCATCATATTCCGCATAGGTCATGACGCCCTCGGATTTTGCCTCCGTACCTTCCGCTCCTTCCGTACCGGCCTCAGAGCCTTCGGCATCTCCTTCCTCACCGGCCTCAGAGCTGTCCTGGGCTTCGGACTCCTCTTCTGTGCTGGCTTCGGAGCTGTCCTGAGCTTCAGACTCCTGGCTGGCGTCAGCTTCGGAGCTGTCCTGAGCTTCGGACTCCTCTTCTGTGCTGGCTTCGGAGCTGTCCTGGACTTCGGAATTCACATCAGAGCTGCCCTGGGAATCACCCTCAGAGCCGCAGGCCACACATGTGAACACCAGCGCGGCAGTCAACAGCAACGTTGAAAACTTTTTCATATCTTATCCTCCTTTTTAAAGAACACTGCCTTACAGCGATGCGCTCCGCGGCATGCCCTTCTGCGTATTATGACGGAAAAAGACCTGTTCTTTTTCCATCATCAATACTTGAAAATTATTATACAAGATTTCTTTGATAAATCAATAGTCAAAAGTGATAGTTATTTTATACTATCCCGTATTTTCCCGGCACAATATACAAAGCCGAAATCCATCGGAGCCTGATAGCAGACGGGGAAGATAAGACAGAAAAGGCGGAAAAAAGGAAGCTGCCGCCTCCCGGATTTCCACCCGTTCCGGCCGCAGCTTCCCACGCCTTACAACAATACGCTATACGATAATACGTTACAAGAAATACCGTTGCCCATCAATCCTTTGCCCCGCTCAAATATCCAGCAGATTGCTGTATGCCTTCAGCGCGCCGTCCGTGTCATGGGCCAGCACCTTCTTGGCCAGGACCTTGCCGAGCTGCACGCCCTCTTGGTCGAAGCTGTTGATGTTCCACACGAATCCCTGATACATGACCTTATTCTCGAAGTGGGACAAGAGCGCTCCCAGGGCCTGGGGGGTCAACTGCTCTCCCGCGATGATGCTGGAGGGACGTCCGCCCGCAAAGTTCTTGTTGCGGTTCTCGTCCGCCTTGCCGCAGGCGAAAGCCACAATCTGGGCCGCCACATTGGCGCAGAGCTTCTGCTGGCTGGTGCTGTCCTGAATCACCACGTCCCGCTCCATCTGGTTCTTCCGGAAGCCCACGAACTGCAGGGGGATGATGTCCGTGCCCTGGTGCAGGAGCTGGTAGAAGGAATGCTGGCCGTTGGTGCCGGGCTCGCCGAAGATCACAGGGCCTGTGGAATACTCCACCGACTCGCCGAAGCGGTTCACGGACTTGCCGTTGGACTCCATGTCCAACTGCTGCAGATGGGCCGGGAAGCGGCTCAGGGCCTGGGAGTAAGGCAGCACGGCCGTATTCTGGTAGCCCAGCACATTGCGCTCGTAAACGCCGATCAGGGCGTCCAGCATGGCAGGGTTCGCCAGGATATCCTTATTGCAGGCAAGTTTGTCTTCCTCCGCCGCTCCCTCCAGGAACCGGGCGAAGACTTCCGGACCAAAGGCCAGGGACAGGACCGCGCCGCCCACGCCGGAGGTAGAGGAGAACCGGCCGCCGATATAGTCGTCCATGAAGAATGCGGCCAGATAATCATCGCTCTTCGCCAAAGGAGATGTCTCGCTGGTGACGGCGATCATATGCCTGGAGGCGTCCAGTCCGGCGTTCTTCAGAGCGTCCTTCACGAAGGATTCATTGGTCAGGGTCTCCAGAGTGGTGCCGGATTTGGACACCAGCACGAAAAGGGAGCGCTCCACGTCAATGGTGTTCAGCACTGCCGCCGCGTCGTCGGGATCCACATTGCTGATGAACCTGGCTTCCATCTTAAAGGTGCCGTTCACCCTGGCCCAGTTCTCCAGAGCAAGGTACATGGCGCGGGGGCCCAGGTCGCTGCCGCCGATGCCGATCTGCACCACAGTGGTGAATTTCTCCCCTGCGGCATTGGTGATCTCGCCACTGTGGACTTTGTTCGCCAGCTCCGCGATTTTTCGTTGCTGCTCCACATAGAAGCCGCGCTTGTCCACGCCGTCGGCCACAACGGCCTCCCCCAACTGCCCTCTCGTCAGATGATGGAGCACCATGCGCTTCTCGCCGGTGTTGATCACTTCTCCATTGTAGAGAGCTTCGAACTTCTCCACGAGCTGCATCTCCTCCGCCAGCTTGGCGAAAGTCTCCAGGGCCTTGTCGTCCACCTGCTTTGCCGCATAGTTGAACGCCAGACCGGCCGCCATGGGAACGCTGTACTTCTTCACGCGCTCCGCGCCGCCCTCTCCGGCCATGGCCTCCGTCAGGTTTACAGGAGCCACCTTCAGCAGTTCCTGATATGCGGAAACAGTATCCAGATTTTTCCAGGTAATCATGAATTGATTCCCTCCTTTATTTTAATATATTATATAGCATGGACATCCCCCCGGATTTCATGGCCGGGAGCATGGACATGGCATATTATCGAACTATCGTCTTTTTTTCTTCGCTCTTTCAAACGCGATATAGCCAAGCATCAGCGCCCAGGCTCCGGCCAGCGCCGACAGAAGCAGCACCGCAGGCCCGGGAAGCGGCCCCAGGTCGGATTTCCCCTCCTTGGAGGAGCCCTGCTGCTCCAGCTGGTCCAAATGGTGCCGGGAGGCCATGTCGCTGTAAAGCTTCTCGTAGTAGGCGTCATCCACAGTCTGGGAACGGCGGATGGATTTCACCGTCTCCTCGATCAGCTGGCCCGCGGCATCCCGCAGGGAGGCCGATCCGTTGAACACAGGCGTCACAAAGGTATGGTCCACATTCTCCAGCAGAAGCTTCGTGGCCTTGATCTTCACCTCGTAGTGGAGGGCATTGTCCTCGCCGCAGCCTGACAGGTACTCCTGATACTCCGGGGATTCCTGGGCCCTGGAGGTCACGGGCACATACCCTTCCGTCTCCGCATAGGCAATCTGCACCTCATTGGTCAGCAGATACTGGGCAAACAGCCATGAGGCCAGCACCTCCTGGGGATCCTCCTTGTTGAAGACGCAGACCGACGGGCCCTGGGATATCATCTGCGGATTCGACGTGTCGAACTGGGGGATGGCCATGACCTCCGTCTCGAATTCCACCAGCTTGTCGGCGCTGATGTCTATCAGGGGCGCATCGCTTCCCATCCAGGTAGCCCCTGCCGTGGAGTCGATGGCGAAGATGCACTGCCCCGCGTTCAGGAAGTTGGCCGGGTAGCTGGAAATCTTGAAGGTGGAGAAGGCTCCGGTCCTGGTGTGCGCCGCTATGGTCTCCAGCAGCTCCTTCGTGTCGTCGGAGAAGAGCAGGATCTCCCCCTCCTCGGTGGAATAGCCCGCGCCTTTCTGCCGAATCTGCTGTATCATCATGTTGTCGGTGGACTTATAGATGAAGGGAATCATCACATCCTGGCCGTTCACCAGGTAGTTCCCCTCCTCGTCCATGGCCATGGCGGCCTCGGAGACCTCCCAGACGAAATCCCATGTAAGAGTATCCGGCAGTTCGTACCCCAGCTTTTCCACGTAGGTCTTGTTGATATAGCAGCTTTCCGTGGAGCGCATGTAGGGTATGGCGTAATAATGGCCGCCAAAGGCGCATTCCTCCAGAAACCGGGGGATGATCTCCTCCCTGGAAGGGGCGTCGAAGCGGACCTCGCTGCCCCCCAGGCCGTATCTGTCGTCATCGAACAATCCCTCCAGCGGGACCACCTGGTTGACGCCCGTCAGATAGGTGGCGATATGGTCCGGATAGGTGACGCACACATTGGGCGTGGTATTGGTGGCGATGTTCGTTATCACATCGTTATAGATTTTCCCATAATCCGTGTACAGGCGCAGGTTCACCCTGATATTGGGGTACAGCTCCTGGAAATCGGCGATGGCCTGTTCGTAGATGGCCGTCTGGGTCTTGTTCGTATCGTTCTTGGCCCAGAAGGTGATTTCATGCTCTCTCCCCGCGTCAAAGGACTCCGGAATGGCGAAAGCGTCCAGCCCCTTGGATCCGTGGCAGCCGGTGAGCAGGAACACACAGCCCATGAGAGCCGCCAGAAGCGGGAGGAAAGGGCCCTTTGCACTGTGGCTCCTCTTCTCTTCCTTGTTCATCCCTTGGTCCCTCCTCTCGATACGCCTGCCATGATCTTCTTGTGGAAAATCAAAAACAGCACAATCAGGGGCAGCGAAATCACCACCACTGCCGCCATCATGGCCGGGATGTTCTCTCGGCCGAAGCCGTTCTCCCGGATTTCCTGGATGCCGTTGGAGACCAGGTAATAGGCCTCGTCATCCGTGATCAGCCTGGGCCACACATAGGAATTCCAGCATTCTATCACCTTCAGGATCGTCACGGTGATCAGTGTGGGCCTGGATATGGGCACCAGGACCTTCAGCAGATACTTCATATCCGAAGTGCCGTCCACCTTGGCCGCTTTGTACAGGCTGTCCGGCACCTGCTCGAAATTCTCCTTCAGCAGATAGATATAGAAGACGGAGGTGACGGACGGCAGTATGAGTCCCTGAAAGGTATTGCGCATGTCCAGGTTGGTGATGGTCACGAAATTTGTGATGATCACCAGCTCGTTGGGAATCATCATCAGGGACAGGAACAGGAGGAAAGCCCCATTCCGCCCCCGGAACTCCAGCCTGGCAAAGGCGAAGGCCGCCAGAGTGATCACCACGATCATGACAGCCGTGGTCAGCAGGGTGAAGATGACCGTATTTACGAAATAACGTGCAAGAGGGACTGCTGTAAAGGCATCCACGTAATTTTGCAGCGTCGGCGACAGGGTGAAGAATTTCGGGATGCTTTCCGAGTTATATGCGCCGTAGCTCTTCACGGATGTCAGTATCATCCAGTAAAAGGGGAACAGCACGATGACGGCCCATATAATCAGGAAGAAATAGGTGATGGCGCCGGCCGTCCTCCTCTGCCTCTTATAATCATTTTTCCTTGTCCGGTTCATTTCCATAGCCTCCTGTCTCCCATCTGCCCCTGTTCCCTGAAAGTATGCCAAAAGGTATCAATAGTGCACGTTTTTCCTGCCGATCAGCAGATTTACGCAGGTAATCGTGAGAACAATGGCGAACAGGATGATAGCCGCCGCCGATGCATAGGACGGATAGCCGCCGCTGTCTCCGTACAGCATGTCGTATACATAGCCCACTATGGTATTCATCCCCGCCGCGTTCAAATTCGTGCCGAACAATGCCACGGCATCGCTGTATGCCTTGAAGGCCCCGATGAAGCCTGTGATGACCAGGTAGAAGATCATGGGCGATATCATGGGCAAAGTGATCCGTATGAAGGTACGGAATTTCGATGTGCCGTCCACCCTGGCCGCTTTGTAATAGTCCTGGTTGACGGAAGCCAGGGCGCTGGTGAGGATCAGGATCTTGAAGGGCATCACCACCCATATGGTATAAAGGCACAGCACGAACATCTTCGCCCAGTAGGGCCCGTCGATGAAGTCCACGGATTCCCCGCCGAACCACTGAATCAGGAGATTCACCAGACCGTCGGAATAAGCGGTTTTCTTGAACAGGATCATGAATACCAGCCCCACCGCCAGGGTGTTGGTCACATAGGGCAGGAAGTAGATTGTCTGCAGGAGGTTCCGCAGCGGCTTTATGGAATCCAGCCCCACGGAGATCAGCAGGGCGATTCCCGTGGACAGGGGCACCGTGATGATCACCAGCAGGAAGGTATTCTTCAGGGCCTGCAGGAAATACGGATCGTGGAGCACATAGGAGTAATTGTAGGTCCCCGTGCCGAAATAGGTCTGGGATGCGGAATTGTAGCCCTCCTCAAAGGAATAGACGAACACGTCTATCAGTGGGTACACCATGAAAAAACCGAGAAACAGGATTGCAGGCAGCAGGTACAGCCAGCCCTTCATGCTGTTGAAACGGGTCTTCCACGAGCCAGCCCCGGAATGCTTCCCTTCCATTTTCCGCTTGTCCATGTCTTGCTCCTATCTGTCCGTCGCGCCGGGTTGACACGGCCTGCACACATTCATGTGGGGCGCTGCGCGCTGCTACGAACTCTTTTTCGTCATTTTCCGCCTTTTTTGACTTTTTATTTCTGCTTTTTCCCAAATTATTGCTTTTCCTATATTCCACATGTTTCTGTGCGGTCTTTCGCATATCTCTCTGATTCCTGCGTTCATCATGGGCTTAGGACAGCGTCAAAGCCGGGAAATTGCAGACGCGTCAAATTCTATCCGCTCTTCCGTCCTTCTGTCAAAGAGGAACACTTTGCCTGGCTTTAAGTCGAACCTGACCTGGCGGGCATCCATGGAGACTTCTGCCATGTTCTCCGACCCGATGATGGCCCGGATCGCAGGCGACAGGGAAGCGCTGTTGGCACAGACCACGCTGATATCGCGCCCCATGACCTCCACGCCGCTCAGCTCACAGCCAAAGGCCCCGCCCTTCCGCAGCAGGAATCCCTCGGGCCGGATGCCGGCATAGACAGGACCCTCGGCCGCTCCCTTTACCGGAAGGACCGCATCCTTACCAATGGTTAGCCAGCCGTCCTTCACCTGTCCCTCGAAGACATTGACAGGCGGGGTTCCCAGGAATTTCGCCACGAACAGATTCGCCGGGCTGTCGTAGACCTCCCGGGGCCTGCCGATCTGCTGCACCATGCCGTCCTTCATGACCACGATCATGTCGGAAATGCTCATGGCCTCCTCCTGATCGTGGGTCACGAAAATGGTGGTGATCCCGGTCTCTTTCTGAATCCGCTTGATCTCCTCCCTGGTCTGGAGCCTTAGGCGGGCGTCCAGGTTGGAAAGGGGCTCGTCCAGAAGCAGGACCCTTGGCCGCTTCACCAGGGCCCTGGCGATTGCCACCCGCTGCTGCTGGCCGCCGGAGAGCTCTCCGGGCCTGCGCTCCATCAGCTCGTCTATCTGCACCAGTCTGGCCGCATCCATGGCCTTCTCCAGCATTTCGGCTTTGGAGAGCTTATCCTTGCCCTTTAGGTTCTCCAGGGGAAAGAGGATGTTCTGCCTCACGGTGAGATGGGGGTACAGGGCGTAGTTCTGAAAGACCAGCCCGATGCCCCTGTGCTCCGGCGGAAGGCCTGTCACATCTTCCTCTCCGAAGAAGACCTGGCCGCTGGTGGGCTTCTCCAGGCCGCTGATCAGGTTCAATGTGGTGCTCTTGCCGCAGCCCGATGGCCCCAGCAATCCAATCAGCTTGCCGTCCGGAATCTCGAAGTCGAAGTCGTTGACGGCTATGACATCCGCTTTGTTCTTTTTGTCCCGGCCGGGGAATTTCTTCGTCAGATTCCGCAATACTACTTTCATGATATTTCTCCTTGTCTGTTTGGAGTTTTTTTATCTATTTTTTTCTAGTTTCTTTCCTGCATTTGCCGCCAGATCCTTTACCACTTCGCCCGCGATGATCAGCCCTGCCACGGACGGCACAAAGGCGACGCTCCCCGGGATGCTGCGCCGTTTTGCGTCCCGGTTCTGGCCCTCTGCCTGGCTTTCCGCGGATTCTCCCTCATCGCAGCCGTCCCCCTCCGATTCTTTCGGGATGACGGGCAGTTCCTGGGAATACACCACTTTCAGGCTCTCCACGCCGCGCTTTTTCAATTCCCGGCGCATGACCTTCGCCAGGGGGCAGACCTTTGTCTCATAGATGTCCGCCACCCGGAACGCAGCGGCATCCAGCTTGTTCCCGGCTCCCATGCTGCTGATGATGGGCGTATCGGTTTCCTTTGCCCGCATTGCCAGCGCCAGCTTGGCGGTCACGGTATCCACCGCGTCTACTACATAGTCGTATTCTTCAAAAGGAAAGGATGAGGCGTTTTCCGGCAGGAAGAAGCATTGGTGTACCGCGACCTCCGCCTCCGGGTTGATGTCCAGGATGCGCTCCCGCATCACGTCCACCTTACAGCGTCCAAGCGTGCTCCTGGCAGCTATGATCTGTCGGTTCAGGTTCGTCAGGCTTACCCTGTCGTCATCCACCAGGACAAAAGCGCCGATGCCGCTGCGGGCAAGGGCCTCGCATACATGCCCGCCTACGCCGCCTATGCCGAACACGGCCACTCTCGATTCACGCAGCCGCTCCATCGCCGCTTTTCCCAGCAGCAGCTGGGTCCTTGCAAACTGTCCTGTCATCTTCTTCCCGTCCCTGTCTCTCCGATTTATGCTGCGCGCTGAAAGGACGCCAGCCATGATTCTATTTTGCACCCGTTTCGTCCAAAATGCAATGCCCTATGTAATAAAATCCGTGGCACTCATCCAGGGACACCGGAACAATCTTTCCAATCATGGAAGCGTCCCCGGGCAGATGGACGATGGTGTTGTTGGACAGTCGGCCTGTGACCATGGGGACATTGTTCTCAGTGGAATGCTTTTCTTTTATGGAATGCATCTCTTCCATGGAACGCCTGTCCTCCATGATTTCCTCAATCAGAGCATCCATGATCCGGCCCTGATATTTCGCCGCCTGTTCTCTGGCAGTGTCCTGGACTACTTTCAGGAGCCTGTCGAAGCCTTCCCTCACCTGCTCCGGCGGCACCTGGTTCTCCATGGCGGCCGCAGGCGTGCCGGTTCGCTTGGAGTAGATGAAGGTAAAGGCATTGTCGTATTTCACCCTGCGCACCATGTCGATGGTCTCCTCCAGATCCTCGGCTGTCTCTCCCGGGAATCCCACGATGATGTCGGTAGTGATGGCGATGTCGGGTATCTCCCTGCGGATGCGGTCTGCCAGCTCTATGTACTGCTCCCTTGTATAGCGCCTGTTCATCTGCTGGAGGATCCTGGTGGAACCGGACTGCAGGGGCAGATGGAGGTGGCGGCAGATTTTCTTCGACTGCTTCATGACCGCTATCAGTTCCTCCGAGAGATCCTTGGGGTGGGAGGTCATGAAACGGATGCGCTCCAGCCCTTCAATCTGTTCCACCTTCCGCAGAAGCTGGGCAAAGGTGATGGGCTCGTCCAGGTTCTTTCCATAGGAATTCACGTTCTGCCCCAGCAGCATGACTTCCACCACGCCCTCCGCCACCAGGCGCTCTATCTCCCGTATGATCTCCCCGGGTTCCCTGCTGCGCTCCCGCCCTCTCACATAGGGCACGATGCAGTAGCTGCAGAAATTGTTGCAGCCGAACATGATATTGATGCCGGATTTGTACGGGTATTTGCGCTCCACCGGCAGATCTTCTACGATTTTATCCGTATCTTTCCAGATGTCGATCAGCATCCCTTCCGACTCGAAAGAGGCGCTGAGGAGCTCCGCGAATTTATAGATATTGTGGGTGCCAAAAATCAGGTCGATAAAGGAGTAGCTTTTCTTCAGTTTTTCGATTACCGTGGCTTCCTGCATCATACAGCCGCAGAGGGCCACTTTCATCCGGGGATTGGCCTTTTTATACCGTTTCAGCACGCCCAGCCTGCCGTAGACCCGCTGGTTGGCATTGTCCCGGACGGTGCAGGTATTGTAGATGACGAAGTCCGCCTGCTCGCTGTCGGTAGGGGAAAAGCCGATTGCTTCCAGGATGCCCAGGAGCTTTTCGGAGTCCCGGGCGTTCATCTGGCAGCCGAATGTGGTGACGCAGGCGGTGGGGGTGCGTCCGTTTTTTTCCTCAAAATCCTTCACCCATCCCCGGCACTTTGCCATAAAGTAGTATTGCCTGGACGGTTCTTCTGTGGGCGGGTTTGAATTTATATTTATTTTATGTAAATCAATTTTATTGGAAATGCTTTCTTCCCTAGACATTTTCTCTTGACTTTCTTCCCTTTCTAATAAACATGTATTCCGTTTCCAGAATGTCTTGTCACTCAGTTTCTTTATTTCTGCTGTTTTTTATACGATACCAATGTCATCTTTTCGTTTATCGGTTTAAACTCTCCTGTCTGAGAATACCCCATTTTTTCATATAAGTAGCAGTTTCCTTTTTCTTCCAATATGGTTTCTAATTCCCAGTCAGAATATCCATGTTTTTCTTCTGCTAATTTTATTGCCTTTTGCGCCAATCCTCTATTTCTATATTCCGGCATTACAAAAACAGGTGATATTCGCTTGGTTACACCGTATTCATGTTTATCAACAATTCTTATAGCACCTATTGCCATACTATTTGCAATGATAAAGTAGTAATAAGTAAATGGCTGTTCTAATCTCATGATTATCTTGTCCATAGGCTCTGTTGCAGGGCTGGTTTCTGTATCTTGATATTTATCATATAATTCTTTAAAAGCTGTCACTTGCATCTTCCACAGTTTTTCTGCATCTTCAATGCCTGCTCTCACCAATCTGACATCCATAGCAATTTTCTCCTCACCATCTATTTTTCAGCGCCCCTGATAGCGGTACTCCATCAGATAGCAGTCTCTCATTTTGCCCTCGTGCAGCTCATGCTCCGGTAGGCTCTTGATGATTCGGAATCCGGCTTTCTGATAACATTTAATCGCCCTGGTGTTATCCTGGTGGGGATCCATGATGACGGCATCGGCCTGTTTCTCTTCCTGAAGGAACTGTAAGACAAGCTTCAGGTATTCTGTACCGATTCCTCTGTTCCAGTAATCAGGCTCCCCGATGAACTGGTCGATGCCGTATACCGTCTCATTTCGGTTCTCATATCCGTATTCTTCGTAGGCTTCACCTGTAATGCTATATATCTGCCCATATCCAATGGGCTTACCGTCGTATTCCAGTATGACTTTTATCACATTTCCGCCATTTTCTTCATCCTCCTCAAAAAAATCTTCCTGTATCAGCTCCGGCGTATATCTCTTGTCTCTCCCCTCATAGAACTCCAGCACGCGCATATCCGTCATCCATTTGAGCAGCACTGCGGCATCATCGGAAGCCATGGTTCTTATCCTGATTTTATCCTGTATGATATCCAGCATTCCTCAGCGGGCGGGGCGGCCCGACTTTTCACTTCCTTTCATATATCAAGTCCACACCTGGTAAAGCCGAGCTTCTCAATCACTCTCTGCATGGCCAGGTTGTCTTCCCCTGATTACCCTCTCCCAATCAGCACACTGCTCCCCTCAAAAGCAAAGCCGTATTTCCTGATTCGTTCCGGCGCTATACCTCTGCTTAGCAGAGCCGTCTCGTACTGCTTCTCCTCAATCTGCTGCAAGGCCGACCTGACGCCGTCCTCCAAAGTCTCCTTTGGCTTTTCGCCAACTACCTTGAACTCGATGACAAAGGCTATGTCTCCGTCTTTCTTTGGCTCCAGCATGAGATCGGAAGAGCGTCGTGTAGGGAAAGA
>NZ_CAPDXS010000003.1:0-21741 GCF_948601915.1 uncultured Acetatifactor sp.
GACCGGTTCAATCGCATGATTGCATTAGGCAGTATTCAGCGTTATGCAGTATAATATATTAAAATCCGTCATAGCGCTCCCGCTCGGAGTTCGGGAAGAAGTGCAGGCTGGCGGAGCATATCGAGGGCTGCGTGGATTTGGAGGAAAGAGGGGCGGAGAGGCCCGGGGACCGGATCGGCCGGTTTGGAGTCAGGACGCTTTCGTGGGGACGGAGCGCTCCCGTTCGTCAGGCATAGACCGGCGTACCGGCCCGCCGCAAAGGGAGCGCCCTATTTCCCTGCCAATATTCTTAATAATATGCCCAAAGTAAGGATAGCTGCCCCATAAGGCTCATGACGAACAGCACAAGGGTAATGACCATGGCCACGATGCTCAGAACCTTGCCCGCCAATGCCTGTCCCGCCTTGCTGGAACCGGCTCCCATCCTCGCCCTGGAGAAACCCAGGCAGGCCAACAGGACACAGAAAATGGGAGACCAGCACATTACCATGGCGAGAATGCCGAAAATCAATGCCTGGGTGGCCTCTTTGGAATTGTCTACAATCTGTACGGGAACCACATGGGGCATGCCCGTCTGCGGCCCCATGCCGTCCTGGGGAGGCAGGGACTGCTGCAGCACGGTCATAAGCTGTAATAAGTTATTCTTGTAAGGCTTCTTCTGCAGGGTTCCCACAAAGCCTTCCAGTCCCCACTCGCCGCCGAAGGTTCCCTTCAGCCAGGCCTCCAGGTGGAACCTCCCGTTGACATAGGACCACTTCAGATACTTGTATCCCTCCATCATGGCGTCGCCCGCCCGGTAGGCAGGTTCACCCTTCCAGTCTGACATGGTGAACCCGTTTTTCTGCAGATAATCGTTCATGATAAAAGCAACGAAATCTTCCGGTTGATTCAAATAGAAATCCTGAATGTATCTTGCCATTTCATCCCCTCCTCGCAGCCCTGCCTTCCTGTATCGGCCGCATGAATATTTTTATATATCATACCATATGCAGCGGGTAATTACAAGACAGGCAGGGACTTTACTTTAGACACAGTGTCGGGATTTTAACAAAATATTGCAACAACATGAGCTTTTATGATATACTGGCAGTAATTGCCGCACATGGAAAGCAGGACGGATGTCCGGCTTTCTCCATGCTTTTGTGTGGCTTTTTGTGCGTCTCCGGAAAGGGGCGCCTGACGGGCGGCTCCGGCCGCTGCGGAGGCGCTCATGGAAACGGACAGGAGAGGGGAGGTGTGAAGATGGCCGGTGGATAGAACGGACGGGATTTGGGCCGGAGGGACGATTCCGGCTTGGTGTTGGAGTTTTTAAGCCAATGACGGCAGAAAGCCCGGGGCGATTCGTGGGAAGATGCACGGGGAACCTGTGGAACCCGATGCGGACAAGGGCAGAGGGGCCGGGGATGAAATCATAGAGAGACGGGGTGCGTGAAGATGGACGGGAATCATTCTAAAGCGATACGAAAAAGCAAACGGATCGGGCGCAAGGTGGGGAACCTGGTGGCGCTGATGCTGGGGGTGAGCATAACCGTGGTGGTGATGCTCTGTGTATGGATGTTCTACAGGCTTACCATGTCCATGATGGAGGATGTGTGCGTAAGCGGAACCAATGTGCTGGCCTATGAACTGGCAAATTACCAGGGGCCGGAGGACAAGACGGCGCTTTTGGACGCCCTCAGCGGGCAGATGGGCTGCGAATTCACCATATTCCATGGAGACGAGAGGGCCTACACCACGATTCAGCAGGACGGGCAGCGGGCGGTGGGCACCAGGCTTTCCGACGAGCTTTCCGAGATCGTGCTGGAACAGGGGCAGTCTTATGTAGGCCGGGCATCCATCCTGGGGGAGGACCATCTGTGCTCCTATGTCCCTACAAAGGACAGTGAGGGCAGGACAGACGGTTTGATATTTGCCGGCATTTCCATGGCGGATGTGAACAGACAGGTGACGTTCACGGTATATTTGTCCTGTATTATCGGAATCGCGCTCATCATGGCGGGGATCCTGGTGGTGAGCGCTTATCTCAAGCAGACGGTCTCTAAGCCCCTGCACCGCCTGACCATACTGGCGGAATCGCTGGAACAGGGGAAACTGGGGCTCGGGACGGGCCAGGATGGGCAGGCCGGCGTCTATTCCAACGATGAGATCGGCGTACTGGCGAAGAGCTTCGACCAGACCATCGGCCGCCTGCGCAATTACATAGGGGAGATTTCCCATATGCTGGAAGCGATTGCGGAGGGGAATCTGACGGCTCAGATCAGCCAGGAGTATGTGGGGGATTTCGCCGCCATACGCTCCTCCCTCAACGATATCCTGGAGAAGCTTGACAAGACCATAAGCCAGATCGTGGTGAGCTCCGAGTGCGTATCCGGCGGGGCGGCCCAGATGTCCGCGGCGGCTCAGGGGCTGAGCCAGGGGGCCGTGGAACAGACCGGCGCCGTGGAAGGGCTGGAGAGCACCATGGAGGAAGTGGCGGGCCGGATCAGGCAGACCGCGGACAATGCGGGCCAGGCCCAGGAGCAGGCAGATGAGGTGGGCAGGCAGCTGACAGAGAGCAATCAGAAGATGCAGGAAATGATGGCCGCTATGGAGAAAATCAACAGCAGCTCCAGCGAGATTGGAAAAATCATAAAGGCCATTGAGGATATCGCATTCCAGACCAATATCCTGGCCCTGAACGCCTCCGTGGAGGCAGCGCGGGCCGGAGAGGCGGGCAAGGGATTTGCCGTGGTGTCCGGGGAGGTCAGGAGCCTTGCGGGCAAGACGGCGGAAGCATCCAAATCCACCGCGGCCCTGATCGAACACTCGATTGCCGCGGTGGAAGAAGGGGCCCTGATTGCGGACGCCACGGCCCGGCAGCTGGAAGGCGCGGTTGCCCAGGCCCAGGAAATCGTAGGCACCATCAATGACATCGCCGACGATGCCAGGACCCAGGCGGAGGCCATGGAACAGATACAGAGCCAGATCGGCCAGATTGCCAGCGTGGCCCAGACCAATTCCGCCACCGCCCAGGAGAGCTCTGCCACCAGTGAGGAGCTCAGCGACCAGGCAGGCCTGCTGAGGCAGTTGGTGCAGACCTTCCGCCTGCGCAGAGAGCAGTGAGCGGGAGCCGGCGCGGGGGGATGAAACCGTAGGGAAGCAGGTTACCTGTTCTCAGATAAAGGAGATAGCGATGGAACAAAACACGGTAAAGTGGAGGGAAGGCGGGAAGAGCGCTCCATGGAAGAAGGACATTTCAAGGAAATTCATGTATCTCAAGCCCGCGGACATCAAACCGGAAGGGTGGCTGAGGCGGCAGCTGGAGCTCCAGGCCCAGGGGCTGGCAGGGCATCTGGACCTGATCTGGCCGGACGTGCGGGACAGCAGATGGATCGGCGGCGACAGGGAGGGCTGGGAGCGGGTGCCCTACTGGCTGGACGGCTTCATCCCCCTGGCGTGGCTTTTGGAGGACCGGGGGCTGCAGAAACGGGCGGAGCGCTACATAGACGCGATTCTCTCCGGGCAGCAGGAGGACGGCTGGATCTGTCCCTGCGGCATGGAGGAGCGGGAGCATTACGATGTGTGGGCGGCGTTCCTGATCTGCAAGGTGCTGGTGGTGTACCAGGAGTGCAGCGGGGAGGAGGAAGGAGGGCATTCCGTCGAAGATGCTGTCTACAGGGCGCTGAAGCAGCTGCTGAACCATATCAGCGCCAGGACCCTCTTCGGCTGGGGCGCGGCCAGGTGGTTCGAGTGCCTGATTCCTCTGCTCTGGCTCCGGGAGAGGCGGCCCGAGCCCTGGATGGATGAGCTGGCCTATGTGCTGGAGGGCTGCGGCATCGACTATGAGAGGCTGTACGCCAGGCTCTCCTTTGACAGGCCCGGCGCGAAGCGCTACTGGACTTATCTGAACCATGTGGTGAACGTGGCCATGGCCCTGAAGTCCAGGGCGGAGATGAGCCTGCTCACCGGGGAGGACCCGGACGCCTTCGCCCTGGATTTCTACGAAAAGCTGCAGAAGAGGCACGGCATGGCCATAGGGCATTTCACAGGGGACGAATGCCTCTCCGGCACCAGCCCCCTGCAGGGCAGCGAGTGCTGCGGCGTGGTGGAGGCCATGTACTCCTACGAGGAGCTGCTGTCCATCGGCGGCAACCCCTTCTGGGGGGACCTCCTGGAGCAGACGGCCTTCAACGGTCTGGCGGCCACGGTGAGCGCGGACATGTGGAGCCATCAGTATGTGCAGATGACGAACCAGGTGGAGTGCACCAGGATGCCCCAGGGGAAGATGCCCTTCAATTCCAACAATGAGGAGGCCCATACCTTCGGCCTGGAGCCCCATTTCGGGTGCTGCACCGCCAACTTCGGCCAGGGCTGGCCCAAATTCGCCCTCTCCACGGTGATGCGGACGGAAAAAGGGCTGGCTGTGACGGTCCTTGCCCCCGTCAGGGTACAGACCCGGGTGGCCGGCAGGGAGGTGTGTTTGACGGTGGATACAGAGTATCCCTTCCGGGACAGCTTACGGATCCGCGTCATGCCGGAGGAACCTCTGGAATTCGAGCTCTCCGTGCGGATACCGGGGTTCGCCCGGGCGGCGCAGATCCGGGTGGGGCAGGAGACGCGGGACACCGTGCCCGGCAGCTTCTATATGTTAAAGAGATGCTGGAAAAAGGAAGATGAGGTTGTGGTCGAACTTCGGTTCCAGGAGGAGTTCGCGGAGCGGCCCAGCGGCATGTGGGCCCTGCGCAGGGGGCCTCTGTTCTATGCCATGCCCATAGAGGCGGAGCATGAGCGGATAGAGTATGAGAGGGACGGGGTGGAGCGGAAGTTCCCCTACTGCGACTACGCCGTCAGGCCAAAGTCGGACTGGGCTTACGGCTTCGGGGCGGGGCCTGTGCGGGAGGTGCAGGCCGAGATGCCCGGGATGCCCTTCGACCGGGAGAAGCCCCCTGTGATGCTGGAGACGGAGATGGTGCCCCTGGACTGGAAGAAGGAGGACGGGATGTGCAGGGAGCGGCCGGAATCCGTGGAGCCCTTGGGGGCGCCGGTGAAGAAGCGCCTCTACCCATACGGCTGCACTACCCTGCGGATGGCGGAGATGCCCAGGGTTGAGGCGCCGAAGGGGCAGACAAAGGATTGAGACATGACAGGCGGATGCCGCAGCGGAACGGAATGTCCCGGTAAATACGGGAAGGCTGCGGATCCGGCCTGAGGCCAGGCTGTAAAGTGCCAGCGTCCGGAAGATTTTTCCGGCGCTGGCATATCTGCGTATTTCCGGGCGGAATCCCCCGCTTAATATTCTCTAAAGATTTGTTAAAGATATGGGAAAACGTATTGAGCCGCAGTGAGAATTTTGATATATTCTTATATGGATTTGACAGGTAAGAAAAACAGGGGGTATATAATAGAGCCAAAGAGCGGATTCTATTATCGAGGATTATGGAAAAGCTGAGAAAAATGTTGGGCACCCTGATTCCGCCATACGGGCGGATTCCCCTGATGGTGGCAGTGGCCTGGAACATGACGGTGTACTTCGGATCCAGGGTGTTCACCAGCGGGTGGTTCCATCATGACATTGAGGGGAGATTGGACCGGCTGATACCTTTTGTGCCGTGGACGGCGGCGATCTACCTGGGCTGCTATGCGTTCTGGATCGTGAACTATATCCTGATCGCCAGACAGGAAAAACGACATGTGTGTCGGTTCTTCGCGGCGGATTTCCTCTCCAGGGCCGTGTGCCTGGCCTTCTACCTGCTCTACCCCACCACCAATACCAGGCCGGCTGTGGAGCCGGAGGGCTTCTGGAATCAGGTGATGATCGGGCTCTACGCCACGGACGCTGCGGATAACCTGTTCCCCTCCATCCACTGCCTGGTGAGCTGGTTCTGCTACATCGGGCTGCGGGGGAAGGAGAACATTCCGAAATGGTACAGAGGTCTGTCCTGCCTGCTGGCGGTGCTGGTCTGCATTTCCACTTTGACCACGAAGCAGCATGTGGTGCCGGATGTGTTAGGCGGCGTGCTCCTGGCGGAGATCTGCTTCTTCATCGGGAAGAAGGCCGGGGTGTGGGGGACATACGGGAGGATTCTGGATAAAATCAACGGAAAGCTCTGTCTGGAAGGAGGAAATCCGTGCGGTCAGGGAAGAAAATAATCTGGAATGCTTTTTTCTTAGCCCTGGTCTTCGGGCTTACCCTCTACGGCGTCTTCCACGGGGAGGATCTGGGCGCCATGATGGATGCCATCCGGGAAGCGGATATACGTTGGCTGGTTCCCTGCGTGGCCCTGGTGCTGTTCTTCATCTGGGGGGAATCCATCATCCTCTGGCATATGCTGACTTCCTACGGAATCAGGACCAGGAAGCGAAGCTGTTTCCTGTTCTCCTCCGCGGGCTTCTTCTTCAGCTGCATCACGCCCTCGGCCAGCGGCGGCCAGCCTATGCAGGTCTATTATATGAAAAAGGAGAAGATACCCGTTCCGGTGGCCGCGGTGATCCTGATGGTGGTGACCATCACCTACAAGCTGGTGCTGGTGCTGATCGGCGGGGGGATTGTTTTGTTTGGCCGCGGGTTCATGCACCAGTATCTGGAGGGGATCCTCCCCGTGTTCTGGCTGGGGATTCTGCTGAATGTGTTCTGCGTCGCCTTCATGACCGTGCTGGTGTTCTGCCCGGCCCTCACAGAGTCCATCCTGCAAAAGGGCCTTGCCTGGCTGGAGCGGATGCACTTCCTGCGCCGCAGGGAGCAGAGGGCCAGGAAGCTGGGGAAATCCATGGAGGCGTACCAGGACACGGCGCTGTACCTGAAGGAACACAAATTTGTAATCATACGCGTGATGCTGATCACCTGCCTCCAGCGGCTGGCGCTGTTTTCGGTGACGGGGCTGGTCTATCTGGCCTTTGGCAGGCAGGGGACGCCGTTGTGGGACGTGGTGCTGCTGCAGGCGGTGATATCCGTCTCCGTGGATATGCTGCCGCTGCCGGGGGGAATGGGGATCAGCGAGGCCCTGTTCATGAACATCTTCGCCCCTGTGTTCGGCACAGTGCTGCTGCCGGCCATGGTACTCTCCAGGGGACTGGGGTATTACGGCGAGCTTCTGATCAGCGCTTTCTTTACGGTAGTGGCACAGCTGTATTATACCTTCCGGCGGGAGGACAGAGGCAAAGCAGCAGCGGGTGAGCCGGAGCAGCAGACAGGGGCGGATGGATTTCGGGGCACGGACTAATATATGGGGGCGATTCTGCCGATATATACTTTGTATTATTTTTATTCCCGCGAGCAATGAGCCAAGCGGCCGTGCTTGCACGGCCAGTTGGCGAATGCCGCGAGGGTCAAATACCCCGCTGCTCTGCAGCGTTGCAAGCTTGATACCCCGTTGCTTGCAGCGGGGTATTTGATTTATCTTGCGGGCCTTTGGATTTGCTTTTTCGTCTGCTTTCGGCACCACGCAGGCGGAAGGAGGCGGAAAGACGGCACATGGGATATCAGGAGGGGTTTCTGTGATAGGTTTTTATGATTATACGGTGATACTTACATATATCAGCTTCGTATCCGCGGTGGCGGGGATTTTCTGTGCCAGTTCCAGGCAGCTGCAGTGGGCGATTTTCTTCCTGGCCTTTTCCGGGTTCTGCGACATGTTCGACGGGAAGATCGCCAGGACCAAGAAGAACCGGACGGAGGACGAGGAGAGCTTCGGAATCCAGATAGATTCCTTGTGCGATATCGTCTGCTTCGGGGTGCTGCCCATCGTGATCTGCTACAAGCTTGGGATGGACCACATCTACGGCATGGCCATCCTGGCGCTGTACGGGCTGGCAGGGCTGATACGGCTGGGGTATTTCAATGTGATGGAGGCCAAGCGCCAGAGGGAAGAAGGGGGGGCGCGTAAGTATTATCAGGGGCTGCCCATCACCTCCATGGCGATCGCGCTGCCGCTGCTGTTCGTGGTATCACCGCTGTTCCCCACCCACGGGGCTTTCATCGCAGTGCTGCATATCGTGGTGGCGCTGGTGGGGTTCCTGTTCATTTTGAATTTCCGGCTCCGGAAGCCTAATGTGAAGCAGGTGCTGCTGATCGTGGCGGCGGTGGCGCTGGCGGTGGTGGTGATCCTCTTTGCGTGGCATAGCTGGAGGAATCTGCTGAAGGGGCGCATATGAGGTTACGGCAGGCGTGGGCCTGGAAGGGGCTGCGGGCGCAGGGAAAGGAGCGTTTATGGGTTCGGTGGTAGTGGACAGGAAAGGTACGATCGTGGAGGCGGGCTCCCTGCAGGATGCCCTCCTGGAGGGGCTCTACGGCCATGTGCCGGGCAGGGCGCTGATGAAGCTCCTGGTGTCACCGGCGGTCTCGAGACTGGCGGGGGCCTTTTTGGATTCCGGGCTCTCAAGGGGGCTGATTCCCCGGTTCATCCGCAGCCATTCCATCGACATGGCGGATTACCGGAAGCAGGCATATGCCTCCTACAATGAGTTCTTTACCAGGAGACTGGCCCCGGGGGCGCGGAGGTTAGACCCCTGCCCGGAGGCTCTGGTGAGCCCCTGTGACGGCAGGCTCACGGTCTATCCCGTAGACAATCAGTGCGAATTTACAATCAAACATACACGGTATACGGTATATAGCCTTCTGCGGGACTATCGGCTGGCCGCGAGGTATGCCGGGGGATATGTGTGGGTGTTCCGGCTGTGCGTGGAGGACTACCACCGGTATATCTATGTGGACAACGGCAGGGTATCAGAGCCCGTGCGGATTCCCGGGGTGCTGCACACGGTGAATCCGGTGGCCAACGACCGTTTCCCCATCTACAAGGAGAACACCAGGGAGTACTGCACCATCCGTTCGGAGCATTTCGGAGAGATGCTCCAGATGGAGGTGGGCGCGCTGCTGGTGGGGGAGATTAGGAACCATGCCAGGGGCGAGCGGGTGCGCAGGGGCTGGGAGAAGGGGCGTTTCGCCTTCGGCGGCTCCACGGTGATTCTCATGACCGAAAAAGGCGCGGCCCTGCCGGACGGGGACATCCTGGAGAACTCCCGCTTTGGGCTGGAGACCAGGGTGCGCCTGGGGGAGCGGGTGGGGGGAAGGCCCCGGGGATGATCCAGACTTAGGAACCGCGCCGTTCCAAAGCGGCCCCAATCAGACGGTCTGTATGATCGGCCATGAAGAGAGGGACATTCAGTACGTCCCCGTCCAGTCTCAGGTTGTCCAGAGAGAAGCGAATCCGCAATTTTACTTTATCGGAAAACAGTTCCTTGAACTTTTTCAGGCTTTTGCCGGTCGTACTGGCTTCGGATTTGATCTCCACAGGGAAGATATCATTGTTCCGCTGAATCAGGAAATCCACCTCATAGGGCGGATTGCTCTGGCTCCAGTATCTGGGGGCGGCTTCGAACTGGGCGATTAATGCCTGAAGGACGTAATTTTCTGTCAGGGCCCCTTTGAATTCGGTGAACAGCCGGTTCCCTTCGCCGAAAGCGGTGGGGGCCAGCATTGCCAGGCGGCGTAGCAGGCCTACGTCTGCGAGATAGATTTTGAAGGCGGACAGGTCGTCATAGGCGCAGGCGGGGAGCCCCGGGGCGCTGCTCCGGTAGACCTTGTGCACCAGCCTGGCGTCCACAAGCCACTGCAGCGCATCTTCGTATTCTCTGGCCCTGGAGCCTTCTTTCACGACTTTATAGAGAAATTTCTTGTTCTCCCTGGCGAGCTGGGAGGGGACAGACTTCCAGACCATGGAGATTTTCGGGAACTGGGTCACGTCGGGATGCTTTGCGAAATCCCGTTCGTATGCGCCGATGATGTCGGACAGGGATTCCTGCATGGCATCCACGTCGCGGGCCTGGGTCCACATCAGCACAGGCTCCGGCATGCCTCCGGTCACATAATACATTTTCAGCTTCTCGTACAAAGGGTTGAAAAAGGCATCCGGAAGGGGCTCCGGTGTACGGACGGTATCCAGAAATGCGGCCAGGTTCGCATCCCCGTTGGCCAGGAGGAATTCCGTGAAGGTCATGGGATCGATCTGCATGAAGTTCACCTTGCCCACGGGAAAGGAAGACGGCCTGGCCAACGCGATTCCAAGCAAAGAGCCGGCGCATGCAATGTGGTACTCGGGCGCATTTTCGCAGAAATATTTCAGGGAGTTGATGACCTTGGGGCAGTCCTGTATCTCATCGAAAATGACAAGGGTCTTTTCCGGAAGGATTTTCTGCCCGCTGGCCAGCATCAGGTTCTGGAGGATGCGATTCGCGTCCTTTGTGGTTTCAAAGAACTGTCATATTATATTCCCGCACCGCGGGAAAATCAATCTGAAAAATAGGTGTGAATATATGATTTTATTATCCGAATAGCATTATAAAAGACCCTTGTAAAATCCGCCCTCCCTTAGTATAATGAGATTTCTATTACTTGGCCATTGAAGACAGACAAACGAGGAAAGGTTGGAGGAAAGGTATGGAACATCAAAAAAGGAATTCATTTTCAGGCTCGGTGGGCTTTGTCCTGGCGGCGGCCGGAAGCGCCGTAGGGCTGGGGAATATCTGGAGGTTCCCCTATCTGGCGGCAAAGGACGGGGGAGGGCTGTTTCTGGTCATCTACCTTGTATTGGCGCTGACATTCGGGTTCACGCTTCTCGTCACGGAGGTGGCGATCGGCAGGAAGACCAAGCAGAGCCCGCTGACGGCCTACGCGAAGCTGCGGCCAAAGTGGGGATTCTTGGGCGTGGTGGCCTCCCTGGTGCCGGTGATTATCCTGCCCTATTACTGTGTGATCGGCGGGTGGGTGATCCGGTATTTCCTGGCCTATCTCACGGGGGAGGGTATGCAAGCGGCCCAGGACGGGTATTTTACGGATTTCATTACCAGCCAGTTCTCCCCCATCGTGATGCTGGCGATCTTCCTGGCCGTGGTATCCGTGATCATCATCCTCGGGGTGAACAAGGGGATTGAGAACTTCTCCAAGGTGCTGATGCCGATTCTGATTCTCCTGGTGCTGGGGATCGCTGTCTTTTCCCTGACGATTTCCCATACGGACGCGGACGGCGTCACCAGGACGGGGCTGCAGGGAATGCGGATCTATGTGGTGCCGGATTTGAGCGGCATCACCCTGCAGGGCTTCTTTACCGTGCTCCTGGATGCCATGGGGCAGCTCTTCTTCAGCTTAAGCGTGGCCATGGGAATCATGGTGACCTATGGCTCCTATGTGAAGGACGACGCGAACCTGGTCCGCTCCATCAACCAGATTGAGATTTTCGACACCCTGGTGGCATTCCTGGCCGGCGTTATGATTATCCCGGCTGTATTCACCTTCATGGGCAGGGAGGGGATGGAGGCCTCCGGGCCCAGCCTGATGTTTGTTTCGCTCCCCAGGGTCTTTGCGGCGATGGGCGGGATCGGCCATGTGATCGGATGCCTGTTCTTCGCCATGGTGCTGTTCGCGGCCCTGACCAGCGCGATCTCCGTCATGGAGGCGGTGGTCTCCAGCCTGATGGACAAGTTCCACTGGTCCAGGCTGAAGGCGTCTTTGGTGGAAATGGCGGTGGCCCTGGCCGCGGGGATCGTGGTATGCCTTGGCTACAACATATGGTACTTCGAGCTGAAGCTCCCCAACGGGGCCACGGCCCAGATTCTGGATGTCATGGACTATCTGAGCAACAACCTGTTCATGCCCCTGGTGGCCATCGGAACCTGTGTCCTGGTGGGATGGCTGCTGAAGCCCAAGGCTGTCATCGACGAGGTGGAGAAGACAGGGGACAAGTTTGGCAGACGCAGACTGTATGTGGTGATGGTGAAGTTCGTGGCGCCGGTGCTGCTGTTGATTCTGTTTTTGAAATCGGTTGGGGTGTTGACGGTGATTTAAACGGAAGCAGGCGGGGACGGCCACGGTGCGCACAGGCTCTGCCCTGCGCAGACAAAAGTAGCAGAGAGCCTGCCGCACAGGCAGCACCTCGATGTCTGCGCATCCTATCCTGGAGTCTGCGCAGACAAAAGCTGCAGAAAGCCGGCTGTTCGGGGGGCTGACTTCTGCAGCTTTGCTGCGCATTAAGCTATATTCAAGACCGCCGGCATTTACAAATATGCCCTGGTAGGCGCATGTAAATGACGGTATTTCGATATGTTTTGCCCGTGTTTTTCGTTTTTGCGCAGTATAAGTCATAATAGTTCCCGCGCTTCTGCCGGGTGGAGCTTCAGCGCCGCGCCAGGAAGAGGGTAAGCTCCTCCCCGGAAGAAAGAATCCGGAAGCCGCTGTCTTTTGGGACGGCGGTTCCGCCTGCCGCGCAGAGCGCATATTCCCGTTCCCCATAACGGTAACAGATTCGGTCCTCGCGGCAGCTTGGCTGTGCCGGACAGCCCTTTGCATCGAGGAACAGTTCCCGGATGCCTCTGATTCGGATGCCCTCTTCCGTGAAGATTACCTGTCTGTCCCCCCAGGACACGGTCAGACACCCATCCCCTGCCTTTGCCACGCAGAGGGGCATGCCCTGGAGATCCAGTACAAGCCCCTGGTTTCCCTCCCACAGGAGCGTGTCCACCACGGGCAGGTTCTCATAGGTGGCATCCCAGGTCTCGCAGGGCCTGTCCAGATACCTCTCCGGCGCGTCCTCATCGAAGCAGTACAGGCAGCGCAGGAAGACTTTCCCGTCGCAGCGGAAGAGATTGGCGACGTAATTCTTACAGTCGTAGTAGACGGACTGAATCCGGTCCGTGCCTTCCCAGTCGTCCAGGGCGCTGACGCTGGTGGCAGGCGTGCCGTCGGGATAAGTCTTCCGGAACCATTCTCCCGTCTCCCCCATTTTCCAGACGCACAGGTCGGGCCAGCTCTTCAGCTTCTCGAACTGCATCCGTAGGCCGGGCAGGAGGTCCGGGCCGAAGCTGTTCTCCTGCCCAAGCTGGGCATAGGAGAAGCCCAGGTCTTCATTCCGGAAATAGTTCCGGAAGAACCAGTCCACGGTTTCAGGGTTGGAACCGGATTCCCAGATGGGCTCCAGGGTGCAGCAGCCATGGTAGGGCAGGTATTTTTCGTTTGTCATGTACCGCTCTCCGTCATAATTATGAATCGGGTCAGGGCCCAACAGGCGGAACATGGGCACGTTGACCTGCTGCTCGGCCGATTGGGCCGGGGTGAACATGCTGCGCCTGGAGGGATAGTAGGCCTGGTTGAAATAACCGCCTACAAGTGTGTAGGCATCCGTGTTGGTCTGGTCCCGGCAGATGGCGAAGGCCTTGACCGGATAGTTGTCCGCCAGATAGTTCACGGTATAGCTGTCCAGCAGCCAGCTGGCAACGGTCTTCGGATATTCTCCGAATATTGCCCGGAAGTCTTCCATGGCAATGTCGATCAGCTTCTTTCTTTCCTCCACGGTGTAGGCCATGGAGAAGCCCGGTATCACATGCCAGTCCCAGGGCCAGCCTTCCCGCCCTCTCCAGGGTATGCCGGCCTTTTGGGTCAGGGGCTGCACGATCTCATACCATAATCCCAGCTCCATATGGCTGTCAGCCTCCCTGCGGAACAGCTCCTGATAGCCCGGATCGATCGCCGCGTCATATTGCAGCAGGAAGGTGCTGTCCAGGCCGTATTCCTTCACCAGCGCCACTTCCGCGGCAGTGGTCTCATATAGGATGCGCTCCGAGTCCTCCATCCTGGGGTCGCACTGTCTTACAAAGTTCATGATGTTTATGATCTTCATATGGATACCTCCGTTTCATGAATCCAGTCATTAAAGTTTATTATAGGGGATTGGGATAGAAAGGCAATGTAATATTTTTGCGGATTCATTTTCCCCTATCTGAAAAAAGTACAGGAAATCCAATAAAATTTCGGTTTTTGCCTACCCCTCTTTTCCGGACAGAATAAAAGTACAAGCGCAGGAGATGGAATTCCATGGCTATGCGGAGACGGAATTCCTATAATAGGACTATGACGATGGGGCTAGCGAAGCGGTTCCTGTCTGAGGCGCACTGGAATTAAGAGGATAGGAGAGCGAGGGGGAATGACAATGCAAAAGGGTCTGTCAGCAGGCAAATCAGCCGGGCCATCCAAAAAAGTGAAGAAGGATTACAGGCTATTGATCTATCTATTGCCCTGCCTGGTATTGGTGATTGCATTCGGGTATGTGCCCATTGCCGGATGGATTCTGGCCTTTCTGGATTACATTCCGGGAATCTCCTTAAAGGAATCTCCTTTCGTGGGGCTGAAATACTTCGAGCTGATTTTATCTGACAGCGCTAATATGCTGCGGGTCATGAAGAATACGGTGACTTTCGCGCTGTTGGGCTACCTGGTGGCGCCGCTGTCCATGATCTTCGCCATCGCGCTGAATGAGGTCAAGGGGAGCAGGCTGAAGCGGACGATCCAGACGATCACCACATTCCCCAATTTCATCAGCTGGGTCATCGTGTACGCCCTGGCCTTCCAGTTCTTCTCCTATGACGGGATGGTCTCCAATGTGCTGATGGACTTAAATATAACGGACAAGCCCACCAGCATCCTGGCCAGCAAGAATGCGGTCTATGCGTTCCAGACCTGCATGGGTCTGTGGAAAGGACTTGGGTGGAGCGCAGTCATCTATCTGGCAGCCATCGCGGGCATCGACCAGGAGGAGTTCGAAGCGGCAGCCATCGATGGGGCCAGCAGGATGCAGAAGATACGCTATATCACGATTCCGTCCCTGATGCCCACGTTCATCGTGCTGATGCTGATGCAGGTGGGCAGCTTCGTGGGAACGGGACTTGACCAGTATCTTGTCTTCTACAATGGCATGGTGGCGGACAAGATCGAGACTTTGGATCTGTATGTGTACAGGGCTACGCTCCTGCGCAGCGACTATTCTTACGGCACGGCAATCGGGATGCTGAAATCCCTGATCTCCATCGGGCTGATGTTCGGGATGAACGGCCTGTCGAAGAAGATTCGCGGCAATAGCATCTTTTAGAGGAGGAAAGGCATATGGCCAGGATGAAAAAGAAGAGCTTCAGGGACCGTATCACATTGGGCGACATCATCAATGTCATCGTACTGCTGGCATTTACCTTTCTGTGTTTCTACCCGTTCTGGTACATCTTCATCGGGTCGGTCAGCAATCCGAACATATCGGTGCGCACGCTTACATTCCTGCCCAGGGATGTGACATGGTTCAACTACAGGGAGGTGCTGCGCTCCAAGGGCCTTATGGAGGCCATGACCGTATCCGTGGCCCGCACGGTGCTCGGAACCCTGCTGTCAGTGCTGCTGACATCCTTTATGGCATACCTGTTCACCCTGCGGAAGATGCCTGCCAGAAAGTTCTTCTACCGCCTTGTCATCATCACCATGTATTTGAGCGGCGGTCTGATTCCCACCTTTCTGGTGTTCAAGTCTTATGGGCTCCTGAACTCTTTCTGGGTGTATATCATACCGGGGGCAATATCTGTATATAATATGGTCCTGGTGAAGACTTTTATGGAAAATGGGGTGCCGGAGTCTCTGGGGGAATCCGCCAGCCTGGACGGGGCGGGGCCCATGACGATCTTCTTCAGGATCATGCTGCCGCTCTCCCTGCCGATCCTTGCCACAATCGCGCTGTTCGTGGCTGTGGGGCAGTGGAATTCCTGGTTCGACAATATGATCTACAATACCAGGAACAGCGAACTGGACACCCTGCAGTACCTGCTGTACAAGAAGCTGAACGAAGCCAACAAGATTGCGGAGGCAGCCCGCAGCGGCAGCACGACGATGGTGGGGGAGATGCTGACGAAACAGATGACGCTGACGCCGGACTCTATCCGGATGACGATCACGATGCTGGTGACGCTGCCGATCCTGTGCGTCTATCCTTTCCTGCAGAAATACTTCGTGAAAGGCATCATGGTAGGTGCGGTCAAGGGATAAATCGGGGAAGGTTCCTCCCCTTTTTATAAATGCATGGAGGAAAAGAGAGGAGAAAAAGTATGAAGAGAAAATGGATAAGTCTGTTGCTGACAATGACTATGATGGCAAGCATGCTTACCGGCTGCGGCGGGGACGCGCCTTCTTCGGGGGAATCCCAGAGCGCTGACACCGGAGGCGGCGGGGTGCAGGAATCCGGCGATTCCCAGGGCGGAGAGCAGGAAAGTGGGACTTCCGGCGAAGCGGATGGGGATCTGGTGCCAGTCACCTGGATGATCCTGGGAATGGATTATGAGGAGAGCGATACATGGCCCACGGAAACCTTCAAGGACCTGCAGGAGGCCCTCAGGGAATATGCGGGGGTGGAGCTTACCATGGAGGGATGCGACGCGCAGGAGCTGGATCTGCTGCTGGCCGGATCGGAGCTGCCGGATATCATCACGGTGAACAGGGATTACTGCAACACCCTCCTGACAGGCAAGAAGGTGATGAAGCTGGACGATTATCTGGACCTTGCCCCGAACCTGGAATCCCTGAGCGCCACCAGGATGGCTGCCATGCGCAAGTATTATTCCAATGGGGACGGCGGGCTGTACTTCTGGACGCCGTTCATCGGAAAGGAGCCGGTAGGCTCCGAGGAGTGGAATGGCTTCACCATCCGCTGGGACTGGTATAAGGAGCTGGGCTATCCGGAAGTGAAGGATGAGGATGAGTTCCTGGATGTGGTGAAGCAGATTGTGGACAACCATCCTACTACGGAAAATGGTGATAAAGTATACGGTGTAGCGACCTTCTCGGACGGGAGCCTCTGGGGATGGTGGGCATTCGGATGCTTCTATGGGTTCCACAACCTGTCGGATGCCTATTCCATCCGGATTGCGGACAATGCCAACGAGGTGGTCAACAACTTCACCACCATGGATTCCCCTGTGTGGCATGCCATCGAGTATTATTACAAGGCGAACCAGATGGGCATCTTCGACCCGGACTCCCTGACCATGAAGGGCGAGGATCTGAATGCGAAAGCCACCAACGGGCAGCTGGTATCCCCTCTGTGCGGCTGGTACAAAGGTTCCCTCTATGATAATGCCAGAGCCGAGGACCCTGATACCCTGGCAGGCTATATGGTGCTCCCGGTGGAAGGACAGTATAACTGGGACGGCGCGCAGTTCAACATCGGCTGGCAGTTCTATACGGGCGTCAGCGCCGAGACCCCCTATGTGGAGCAGATCATGAAAGTCTTCGACTACATGAACAGCGAAGAGGGAGCCCGCATGGCATATATGGGCAAGGAAGGTCGCGTATGGGAAATGGTGGACGGGGCTCCCGCTATCAAAGAGGAATACATCGACCTGAAGCTGAATGGTGATTCCAAGGAGATAGCCCAGAAGACGAACTCCATGGCTGCCCATATGATCGGCCTGTCCCACAGCGCGGTGCTGTCCGACGGAGGGATAGCGAACCTCTGGAATTCTCCGGAGATCTGGAAGCGTACCTTAACCCCGCTGCAGCAGGATTTCTGTGAACATTACGGAGTGGAAGTGCCTTCACAGGCAGCGCAGAAGCTGGTGGAAGAGGGCAAGGCATTCGACAAGAGCGCCGGAACCATGGCCCAGGATGTCATCGCGCTAATGCCCGGTATCCCGGCAGACATCAGCAGAATCGATACCAGATGCACGGATATCATGATCAAAGCCATCCCGAATCTGGTGCTGGCTGAGGACCAGGCTGCATTCGACCGGATAAAGGAGGAAACGCTGGCCGAGCTGGAGGCAGCGGATATCCAGACTTCCATTGATTGGTGGAGCGCTCAGGAAAAGGACATCAAGGAATATCTCCAGACCGTGGAGTAAAAAGGTTATACGGAAAGCTGGCTGTCGCAGAGCATACGGATTCGGACAGTCGTGCCCTCACCGGCTCGGGACCATATATAAAGTCCCGAGCCTTTTCCGTATTGGAGCAGGATGCGGCGGTTCACATTGGACAGCCCGATGCCTCCCGACCGGGATTCTGAGGCGGGCGGCTCTCCCACGCCCTGCTGCAGGCGCCGGTTCAGGCATTCGAGCTCATCCTCCCCTATGCCCTGCCCATTGTCCTCCACATAGATATCCAGCCAGGATTCATCCTGGCTGGCCCGGATGCGGATGGAGCCGGATTTCCCCGCATCGATCGAGGACTGCAGGCCATGGAGGAAGGAATTCTCCACCAGAGGCTGGAGGATGAATCGGAGGATAGGCCGGGGCAGGAGCGGATCGGGGATATCAAAGGTGCACTGGGTCTTGAGGCCAAAGCGGTAATCCATGATATCGATGAAGTTCCGGACAAAGGCCTGTTCCGTGTCCAGGCTCCAGAAGATGCCCGGCTGGGAGAACACGGGACGGATGATATTGCCCAGGGCGAACAGGGCCTGACAGACATTTTCCGCCCGGGCCATGGCTGCCATCCAGCGGATGGTGGTGAGGCTGTTGTACAGGAAATGGGGGTTGATCTGGGACTGCAGGGTCTCCATTTCCAGCAGACGTTTTTCCTCGGCATAGTTTTTGTTGGCAGTCACCAGGCTCTGGATATGCTCCATCATATGGTTGAATTGCCCTACAAGGATATTCAGCTCGTCATATTTCTGGGGAGAGAGGCGCTGGCTAAGGTTCCCCTCATTGATGGGCTTCATCTGGGCCGTGATCTCCTGGAAAGGATTCAGGAGCCTGCGCCCTGTCAGGGAGGAGAGGAGCACCGCCAGGAAAATCGCCACCAGGAAGATGGCGCTCACGGTCAGGAGCAGGGGGAGCGAATCCCGCAAAAAGACAGAAAAAGGAATCCTTTCGGTGAGATACCAGTCTGTGCCGGCGAGACGGCCGGTAATCGCCACATCCTGAAAAAGCCAGGAATCCTCGGATGTGCCGGCAGTTTCCGGGACAGAGAGAAGGGAATCGCCCTTCGCGTCGCAGAGGGTGACATAGGCGCCTTCATCCGCATGTTGGGAGGAGAGGAAATTGAAATACTCCGTGGGAATGTTGACGGAAAACACGGAGAAGCGGTGGCTGCTCTTATAATCGGCAATGGGCTGCAGGATAGAGACCACAGTGGAACCAGCCTCTTTCTGCCTGTAACGGGTGAGGAACAGCTCCATTTCCTGATATTGCCCTCCCCATGTGACGCCGGAGGTGGAGGTGATGGATTCCCAATTTTCCGACTGCTGGACAGGCAGGGGGGCATCCTCTGTACGTCCCTGGATCTGCATGTTTTTGCTGACGCAGAGCACAGGGCCGTCTCCGTGGAATACCGTTATGGAATTGATGTAATTACAGGAGGATATGATGATGGACAGCTGGTTCATGACAGACCGCTGCAGCAGGATATCATCTACGTCATAGGAACGCGAGGTGGTGAGATAGATCCTCATGTCCTTATCCTGCAGGAGCTGAGAGCGCATGTCCGACAGGCTGCCTATGAGATTGTCCATCTGATAGGTCATGTAGGCCAGACGGTCCTCTGCCTCCCGGATGGTCTGTCTGCGGGAAATCGCCAGGAGTATGAAAAAACCTGATAGCAGGGCTATCATCAGCACGGCCAGATGGATCCACAGGACAGAGACTGTGAAAGAGCGCAGCAGGCTTTTACGGGTTCGGGGGAGCAGAAGGGGGGTTCTTGTCTTCATAACTTTCTCCAATCCTTTGGTGACACATCTGTCACTTTCTTGAACACTTTTGAGAAATACCCTTCATCGGAGAACCCTGTCCTGCAGGCGATGTCCCAGATTTTATATTCGCCCTGCTCCAGCAGATATTTCGCCTCCTCTATCCGCATATTGGTCAGATACTTCCGGAAGGGAATCTGGATCTCCGCGTGGAAAAGGGAGGAGAAATAGGCCTCGCTGAGCCCCACCTTCTCTGCCACGGAGCGCAGCGACAGGTCAGGGTCGGACAGGTTCTCCCGAATGATTTCCAGCGCGGCCCTGATCTCCGGGCGGTAGTTTGGCAGGAAGGCTATCCCGTCCGTCTGGTCTGAGGCCTGGCGCTTTTGGGCCGACAGAAGCTGGCGGCAACAGGCGGGAAGCCTTGCAAAGTCCCCTGCTCTGTCCGCCAGCAGCGAAAGCCGGATGTTCAGGTAGTCCTGAAGCTCCCCCCGCAGCCTCTCCAGCAGGGCATGGAGGTCTGGGGTGTTCCCGGAGCGGGAGATTTCGGGAAAGAAGAACAGGAAGAACCTGCGCTCATCCAGCATAAGGGGTAGGCAGCGGAAACCCGGCGTATATTGATGGCCTGCCAGATCCACCAGGTTCTGGCAGATATGCTCGGAGAGACCGCCGGAGGCCTGGCTGTCGGCCTTGTAGACCTCGGCAATCGTCCCCAGCACTACGGGGAGGGCACCGGAGACGGACAGGTTCAGTTCCTCCAGCGCGCCCTGGGTCTGCCTGCAGAGGGACTCATCTGCCAGATAGGCCTGCATGAGCTGGGAGAAGCGGTTCCCCACAGGAGCCCGGGCAGGTTCGAGCTGCCTGGCCTGCTTGTCCAGCGCCTCCCTGGCCTTCTGGAGGCTGGCCTGTATCTCGGCCTCCGTCATGGTGGCCTTCAGCAGATAGTCCCGCACTCCCAGGGACATCATCTTCTGGAGGGTCTTGAACTCCTCCAGGCAGGTGATGACGATGATATAGGGCTCCAGCCCCGCGTCCCGCACGGATTCGATCAGCTGCTGTCCGCCCATGCCGGGCATCAGGAGGTCGGTGATCAGGATGTCAGGACAGCTTTTTTGGATAGCCCGCAGGGCCTCCGCGCCATTGCCGGCATCACAGACCACCTGCATATTGTATTTTTCCCAGGAGACACTGTTCTTGATCCCCAGGCGCACGAAAAACTCGTCTTCCGCTATGATGACCTGATACATGACCTACCTCTTATCTGAAAACGGGCTGCATTTGTAATGCCTTTTTTCCATTATAAACAAATCGGCGGAAAAAAGCAACCGAAGCACTTGCCATTTCCGGGGGGCGGATGATAGAATGGAGGTACAGACAGGAGGTGCTTGCGGTGGCGGGGAACAAGGAAGAAGGGTATTCCTTTGAAGAAGGGCATTCCTTTGAAGAAGGGCATTCCTTTGAAAAGGCAACGATTCAATGGCACCCGGGTTTCTACAGTGCGGCAGAGCTTGAATTGATTTCCAATAAAGACGCGCTTGCGTTTGAGAGAGAATACAATCTGAGCAAAGCGCCGCTTCGGATGGATCTGCTCATTATAAAGAAGCTGGCGGATGTACGCATTGAGAATGAGATTGGGCGCATTTTCAAAAGATACAATGTATATATATGTAGCGATTAAATCTTGCCCCAAAACCGGATAAACGGCATGACTGGCTGTGCTATACGACTGGCAAGAATTAAATGCCGTTTATATAGTAGAGTACAAAAGTCCGGAGGATGGACTGTCCATAGACGACTACTACAAGACGATAGGATATGCATGTCTGTACAAAGGATTCGGGGAGACGGTGGACGAAGTTCCCGCGGAAGAGCTGACAGTATCGATTTTCCGGGAGAGATGTCCCAGGGAATTGCTGAAAGCTTTGAAAAAAGCGGGACTTAAGGTTGAACAGCGTTTTCCGGGAATATACTATATAGAGGGGAATGTGCTGTTCGCCACACAGATTGTGGTGACAGGGCAGCTAAGCCCTAAGGCCCACAGCGGGCTGCGCATTCTATCCAGAAATGCCAGAGAGGAAGATATCAGGACTTTCATAGGCAAGGCGGCATTGCTGACGGCACCGGGGGACAGGGACAATGTGGAGGCAGTCCTGCAGGTCAGCATTTCTGCGAATGAGAAAGTCTACGATGAGGTAAGGAGGGATTTTGCCATGTGTGATGCACTACGAGCGCTTATGAAGGAAGAAATCGAGGAAGAGAGAAACAAGAGCAGAGAATCTGGAATGGC
>NZ_CAPDXS010000003.1:21751-76120 GCF_948601915.1 uncultured Acetatifactor sp.
GGCAGGGCAGAAGGCAGGGCAGAGGGCAGGGCAGAGGGCAGAGAAAACGCCATCCTGGCATCCATACAGAACCTGATGGACAGCATGAAATGGACAGCCGAGCAGGCCATGGATGCATTGAAGCTTCCCGTGGATGACCGCGCCAAATATGTAGCCAAGCTTTAAGCGAAGAGAACGCTCTCCCGGCGCTCTGAAAGGGAGGGAGACCCGGCGGCCATGAGACAAACCGCAAAAACATGTATAAAGAGGTGCAGGGAGCCAATGGAAGAAGGGCATTCCATGGAAGAGGAGCATTCCGATGAACAATATCTGCCGTGACATTTTCAGGGCCATCCACGAGGGAAAATGGCTGCAGATCGAGTACAGGAACAGAGAAGTTCAGGTCACGAAGTATTGGATCGGCATCCGGAGCCTGAATCCGGAAAAGCGCACCCTGTCCGTAGACGGCCTGCACCTTGGCCGGTTTACCACGGAGAGCTATGACACCATCTATATAGATTCCATTCTCGCCTCTCAGATCGTGGAGGGGTCTTATCAGCCTGTCAATGAAAAGCTGGTGGAGGACATCTACCTGAATCCCTACAGATACAGATCCCTTTTCCGCAACTCCCCCAACCTGAAGATTCTGAATTACCTGGAAATGTGCAACCGCATGGACACAGTGCCCTACCGTTCAGACTTCGCCCTGATTCGTTACCTGGACAGGGAGAGCTTTACCGGGGAGGGCTATCCGCTGGACGGGGAGCAGTTCCGCGCCATTGTCCGGAATTTCCAGAGGAGGACGGAGAAAGAAAAGGAAAAGGCCACCAGGCTCTCCATCCAGCAGCTGGCCATGAACGTGCTCAGCATCCATACCGCCAGGGGGCTTTATGTGCTGGCCTGCCGCAAGCTCCAGCTGGACGTGAAAAGCCGTCTCCTGCGCCCGGAGGAGGACATCACCATCTGCACGGAATTCCGCTACGGGGAGACCAAGGAGAACATCCGCAGATACCTGGACGGGGACGAGTACGAGCTCCTGGGCGATTTTGAGCGGAATCAGGAGAAAATCAAGGACTGCGTCATGAAGCACAGCGGCAGGGTGTCAGGGGTGGACGACATGCCATACATCATCGGTCTGGGGATGGACATCGCCCTGGATCTCCACGGGGAATACCAGGCCATCATCAGGATGTATGACGAGGACAGGGCCACGGTGCCCCTGAAGGCCTTTTTCGGAGACCTTCTGGACAGGCCCCTGCGCAGGAAGAACTATCCATTAGCCCTGATCGGCCGCCAGACCAATCTGGACCAGCTATTGGCCATCCACAATGCCATGAAGTACCCGGTGGCCTACATCCAGGGCCCGCCCGGCACAGGGAAGACCAATACCATCCTCAACACCATCGTCACCGCCTTTTTCAACGAAAAGACGGTACTTTTTGCTTCCTATAACAATCACCCTGTCAATACGGTGTTCGAGAAGCTGGCAGCCATGGAGTATCAGGGGAAGCGGATTCCATTCCCCGTCCTGCGGCTGGGAAACGTGGACAAGGTCCGGGAGGCCATAGGGTATATCCGGGAACTGTATGAACAGGCCCGGGGGATTACCGTATTCGAGGGTACCCTGGACCGGAGGAAGGACGACAGGGCCCGCCGGGCGAAGGACCTGTCCAACCTGCTGCGCAGATATGAGGAAATGCTGGACTTGAAGGAGCGCCGCGAGACCCTGAACCGGATGCTTGAGTACCAGAGCCGGATGCAGATGTCCCTGGAGATGCTGCCCTTCCAGGCGGATCTCCAGGGCAGACAGCTTAGGCAGATTCAGAACCGGATCGGACAGATGGGGGAGATTACGGACGGGGATGCCCTGGCTCTGCTGGACAACGACTTGGAGGAGCTGCGCAAGTATCTCTATTACACATCGGCCCGGTATCTGAAGAAACTGGATGATAAGAAATATGCGAAATTACGGGAAATTTTATTCGACATGGAGGAAAAGGAGCAGACGTCCGCTTTTTCCAAATACCTGACAGAGACCGCAAACGTGAAAAAACTCCAGGAAATCTTCCCCATCATCATCACCACCTGTATCTCCGCCCACAAGCTGGGGGAGCCGGGCCCCATGTTCGACATGGTCATCATGGACGAGGCCAGCCAGTGCAACACGGCGGTATCTCTGGTGCCCATCCTGCGGGGGGAGAGCCTGATGCTGGTGGGGGACCCCCAGCAGCTCAACCCGGTGATCCTCCTGGAGGAGGCGCCCAACCGGAAGCTGCGGAAGAAGTACAATGTAGCCGAGGAGTACGATTACTGCAAGAATTCCATTTACAAGACCTTCCTGGCCTGCGACGCGGTCAGCGATGAGGTGCTGCTGCACAATCACTACCGCTGCAACCGCAAGATCATCGAATTCAACAATCAGAAGTATTACAATGCCAGGCTCCAGATCTGCTGCGAGAGCAAAGAGCCGCGCCCGCTGGTGTACGTGGACGTGAAGAACAGAGGGGAGGCCCTGCGCAATACAGCCCCCGGGGAAGTGGAGGAAATCCTGGGCTATGCCAGGTGCCACAGGGAGCAGAGCATCGGGGTCATCACGCCTTTCGTGAACCAGAGGAAGCTCATCGAGGAGGCCCTGGAGCGGGAGGGGCTTTCCCATGTGTCCTGCGGCACGGTGCATGCCTTTCAGGGGGATGAGAAGGACGTGGTGCTGTTCTCTACAGCCATCACCGACCAGACCCAGGCGGGTACTTACGAATGGCTGAAGAACAATAAGGAGCTGATCAACGTGGCCACCTCCCGGGCCAGGGACCGCCTCATCCTGCTCTCCGACTCCGCGAACCTTGCCAGGCTCCACAGACAGGGCACGGAGGACGACCTGTATGAGCTGGTGGAGTACGTGAAGAAGAACGGCGAGACCCGGGTCACCCGCAAGACGGCGAATTCCAGGGCCCTGGGGGTGAAGCCCTTCAGCACCGCCACGGAGGAGGCCTTTCTGGAGAACTTGAACCACGCCCTGGAGAACATCTGGCTGTCCCAGAACCGCTTCACCATACAGAAAGAGGTACCCATCTCCCAGGTCTTCGCGGAGGACATGGACCAAAGCGACCTGTTCCGTTCAGGCCGCTTCGACTTCGTGGTCTATGAGAAGCAGGGCCAGGAGCCGCGCCCGGTGCTGGCCATCGAGCTGGACGGCAAGGAGCATTTCGAGGATGAGGTGGTGCTGAGCAGAGACAGGAGGAAGAGCGAGATCTGCGTGGCTCACGGCCTGCAGCTGATCCGGGTGGAGAATTCCTACGCCAGGCGCTACAGCCATATCAAGGGGATCTTGATGAACTATTTCTCGGTGCGGCACTGAGGGGGCTGGGCAACAGGAAAATTTGATTGACAAGCAAAGTGCATGTCTTATATAATGATTATGCCAATGTAGTATAATATAGAAGGGGATATTTGTATATGGAGCATGTTTATCATTTAAATGGGTCTCTATCGGAATTACAGGAGATTCTTCAAGGACAGTTCGATATGGGAGAGGATGTAGCCAAGCTGGCGGTCTGCTTGCTGGTCAGGGAACAACAGCAGACTGTGAATGGATTAAATGAGTCAGAGACCGAATTATGGTATTTTAAAAAAGGAGAGCGTTTTACAGCCCCTATTTTTAAGACTCGTTATTCCGTTTCTTTGACAGATGCCCGGAAGGATTTGCTTGAACAACTGATTGTCCAGTTTGGGGGATGGCTTGTGGATGGCGATACGCTGGCTTTTTCGACTATATTGAGCTGTCTTTTGGCCGTTTACCGCGCAGGGACACATATCAGGAAAGAAGAGTGCTGTGTATATTATCAGGCTCTTGGATGGAAAGCGACACATGCGTCTTTGGAATACTTCAAAATAGATGATATTATGCCACATGGGGATGGAGGCTGCTCTTATCTGGATAAGATTCAGGAGGAGAAGTGGGAGTGCAATTCCTGCCATGGGGAGGAATGTACGGCAAGGGCGGACTCTTTTCGTGCTATTTTAAACGGCTTATGCGAGCGAAAAGTATTTGTAGAGTTTAACGGAATGTATAGATTTACGAGGTGAGGAAGGGACGATATGGATGCATGGGATACAGAGAAGGCTGAAGATACCGTAAGTCTGGAAAATGATGAAGAATGCATAGTATTTGAGATTAGCAGTGATGAACAGAAATTTGAATTTATCGCTTGGATATTGGACATATCGGAACAGGAATTCAAGCAGGGCAGTAAATTTTTGGAGGATCATAATACATCATTCTGCGTATTATGGAGATTGTTTTCTTATTTGGACGTATTTACAGTAACCGTGGAAAATTATTACGTTGACCGCGTATACCGCGATAGCTATTATTTCTATTTCTCCAGCAAACATTTCAATTATGCCCGTTTTTGTAAAAGGCTGTGTCTTTTTTATGGAAGATTAGAGAAGGATTTTTATGATTATCTGTCCGGAGAGCTGGAAGAGATTTTTATGGGATCCATAGTGCTCCGACCGATTGTAAACCGCTCTATAGGCCGTACTCTGCTGAACCCCAGATATTTTCTGCCACATGAAGTGCCATGGAAAATCCGACTGGCAGAATATAACGTGACTGTGTACGGGAAGAAACTGCACATAAGGGCATTCCCTTACAGCATGCAGGATGGAGAGACTACATCCTGTGCGGAAATCACGATTCTGAATCTGTTGGACTACTATAGCGAATCCTATCCGGAATATCACTACATATTGCCAAGTGAAATCAGCAAATTGGCAGAGATGAACAGCTTTGAGCGCAGAATGCCGACTACAGGGTTGAGTTATGAATTGATATCCAAGATTTTCTGTGAGGTAGGCTTTTACCCACGTCTTTATTCTGCTCAGAAAATGGCAAAAACAAAATTTCGGCATATGTTGTATTATTATATTGAATCTGGGATTCCTGTTGCTTTGGGATTGAAATTGGGTGACGAGAACAAGCATTCTGTAATTAGCATAGGACATGTTGCGCCGGATAAGGAACATATTGGAAGAGAGCTTTCCTGTGCATATGATTCCCAGAGCCGATGTGCCATTTGGATATGCGATACGGCAGATACCGTAGGTTCTTATTGCATCATGGATGACAACAAAACCCCTTATCAGTTCAGCTTATGCACTGAAGAAAAGGATGATATTGCAGACATGCCTTTACTGAAGCTGGACGGGTGTGAGGTGGAGTATATGATGGTTCCGCTTTACAAAAGGATGATTATGGAGGCGGCGGATGCCTACGATATCTGTTTGACCATATTGGCGAGTGTACAGTTCGGTATAAAGGATTTTATGCACAGATACATGCCAGAGGAGTGCGGAACGAAAGAAAATCCGGTAGTCGTCCGCCTGTTCATGGCATCGTCGCGGACATTCCGGAAAGCTCGCGACGAACAGTTTCAAGAAAAAAATTATGAAGTGAGGGATCTGTATAATATGACAATTTTCCCTAAATTCATATGGGTTTGTGAGCTTGCCACCAGAGAGCTATATGCAGAAGGGCGAGTCATGGGAGAGGTGATTATCGATGCCACATCATCGGCAGATAGAAAGACGGACAGCTTTATCATAATACATTACCCCGGCGTAATCTGCAGGAGGATGCCAGAGGACTGCGCTGAGGTAAGGGACGCGGAGTTTGAGGAAATAAAAGACTGGCATCTGTTTCAGGCATTTCATGATAATCTGGACACTAATGCATGGATAAATTCTGTTTATTAGCGCATGTTAAGGATTGCAAAGCATATGATTTTATGATACAATCGAATCGTTTCAGTGAGCTGGGGCAGGATTCGGTATCTGTGGCCTCGCTCTTACGAAAAGGGAAAGGGATTAAAATGGCTTCTATGGGTAGTAAAGTTCTTTCATTTGGGAAAAAGGCATCGTCAAAGTCGCATCAGAAGCATGTGGTGCGGACAGTGACGCGCAGTGATATCGCAGAGCTGAACAAGACGATTGAGCCAAAGATACGGCAGAATGAAAGAGAACGCACAGCGAGTATGCATGCTGCCGCCCGTTGTACTGTGGGTGGTAAATAAGGTTCGGCTGACGGAAGTGGGAAACTGAAATAAAGGGAGGGCCTTGAGGAATATATATGGAGGTCTTCTCTTTTCGTTTTTATTTGACAAAATCCAGATGGAGACTTTGAGCTGTTTATGATAAAATAGAAGTAAACATTTTGATGAGCATCCTTGATATTAAGAAAGGAGAGGAACAATGCAGCTAAACGGACAGGAAATCAAATGGGCCCAGGAGACCCTGGACAGGGTGGCCCACAAGCTGGAGAGAGTGGCAGAGCGGTCAAAGGACAAAATCCCCTACACCACCCTCCACGGCGTCCATGACGACAAGTCCGGGGAGGAGATCGGCTGGTGGACCAACGGCTTCTGGGGCGGCATGATGTGGCAGATGTACGCCCTGACCGGAAAGGAACTTTACAAGGAGATTGCCGAGGACAACGAGCGGAAGCTGGACGCCTGCCTGATGGACATCAACAGGCTCGACCACGACAACGGCTTCCGGTGGCTCCCCACGGCCGTTGCGGACTACCGCGTGACCAAGAATCCCGCCTCCCGGAACAGAGGCCTGCTGGCCGCCGGGAACCTGGCCGGGCGCTTCAACAACCGGGGGAACTTCATCCGGGCCTGGAACGACTGGGGGCCGGACGACCACAGGGGATGGGCCATCATCGACTGCATGATGAACCTGCCGCTCTTGTACTGGGCCAGCGAGGAGACCGGAGACCCCAGGTTCTCCCAGATAGCCGTGAGCCATGCCGATACGGCAGGCAAGAGCTTCATCCGGGGAGACGGCTCCTCCAACCACATCGTGGAGTTCGACTTAGAGACCGGCGAAATGGTGAAAAGCTACGGCGGCCAGGGCTTCGGGGAAGGCTCCTCCTGGACCAGAGGCCAGAGCTGGGCGCTGTACGGCTTTACATTAAGCCACCTGCACACCAAGGATCCGGCCTACCTGGCCACCGCCGAGCGTGTGGCGAATTACTTCATCGCCAACATCCCGGAGAGCGGCTTCATCCCCGTGGACTTCCGCCAGCCTGTGGATGTGGCGCTGGAGGATTCCACGGCGGCTGCCATCGCCTCCTGCGGCCTGATAGAGCTGGCCAAGCTGAAGGAAGGCCGCCAGAGCAGGATCTACCTGTCAGCGGCCCTGAAGATGCTGGGGGCCCTGGCGGAGGAGCGGGTGCGCTGGAACGAGGAGGAGGACAATCTCCTGGAGAAATGCACCGCGGCCTACCACGACCAGGAGCATGAGTTCTCCATCATCTACGGAGACTACTATTTCCTGGAGGCGTTAATGAAGCTGAACGGCAGGGAGCTTTTCATCTGGTAGGACAGCATATTGCCAAAGCGGCATGAAAAATGTTCTCTTCAAAAATAACAAATTTTACAAAACTGACTTAAAAGTGATCATATTTCCGATAAAAGCAGTCGAAATTGGAAATGGATCACTTTTATTTTTTGACAATATCACATAGAAAGCGTTTGGTAAAAATGATAAAATCTGCATTATCAACAAATAAAAACTTCATAAACTTGAAGGAGGGCGGGAATATGTTCAACAAAAAGTTCCTGAAGCATTATTACATAATGCTGATACCGGCAATTATCTGGCTGGTGCTTTTCAACATTGTGCCCATGGTGGGCATCGTGATGGCGTTCGAGGATTTCAACCCCGGGCTGGGCATGTGGAAGTCGCCGTTCGTGGGATTCGCAAACTTCGAGTACATGTTCCAGATGAGTGACATCAGACAGGTCATGGTCAATACCATCGTGATCGCGCTGGGCAAGATTATCGCGAACCTGATTGTACCGCTGGTGTTCGCAATCCTGCTGAATGAGCTGTGCATCCAGAAACTGTACAGGCCTATCCAGACAATCGTATATCTTCCCTATTTCCTGTCATGGGTCATCCTGGCCAAGATCGTGCTGAACATCTTCGGCTATGTGGGCCCCATCAACTCGGTGATCAACTTCTTTGGCGGGGACAGCGTGAACTTCTTCGGTATGGAGAACATGTTCCGGCCCCTGGTAATCGGAACGGATATCTGGAAGAACTTCGGTTATAACGCAATCATCTATCTGGCCACCATGCTGGGAATCGCCCCTGAGCTGTACGAGGCGGCGGCGGTGGACGGCGCCGGGCGCTTCAGGAGAATCTGGCACATCACCCTGCCGGGCATCAAGATGACAGTGGCCCTGCTGGCGATTCTGTCCCTGGGCAATGTGCTGAACGCGGGCTTCGACCAGATTTTCAACCTGTACAATCCGCTGGTGTACTCCACGGGTGATATCCTGGACACCTGGGTGTACAGAGCCGGTCTTGTGAACCTGCAGTTCTCCCTGGCTACCGCGGTAGGTCTGCTGAAGTCGGTCGTGAGCTTCGTGCTGATCACGCTGGGATACTGGATGGCCGACAAGTTCGCGGGATATAAATTATTCTAAAAATGAGCGGAACTGGAATAGGAGGGCGCTATGAATATAAAAGATAATTCCGTAGGATCGAAAATATTTGATGTGATAAATGTCATTGTACTGGTGATCATCGGCCTGCTCTGCCTCCTGCCCCTGTGGTACGTGCTCTGCGTATCCCTGAGCTCCAAGGACGCGGTGAATGCCGGACTGGTATCCTTCTGGCCCGTGGGCTTCAATGTGGACTCTTACAAGAAGATCGTAGGCGAGGGCGCTTTCTTCCAGGCCTTCTGGAACTCCATCTGCAGGGTGGTGCTGGGGACTCTGGTGAGCCTGGGCTGCATCCTGATGGCGGCCTACCCCCTTTCCAGGACAAAGGCCCAGTTCCCCAAGCGCAACATGTTCATGTGGCTCCTGATCTTCTGCATGCTGTTCAACGGCGGTACGGTGCCCTGGTACCTGACCATGCGCAACTACAAGCTGATCGACAATATCTGGGGCCTGGTGCTGGCAGGCGGGCTTCCGGTGTATAATGTGATACTGGCCATGAATTTCTTCAAGAACCTCCCCTCCGAGCTGGAGGAGGCGGCGCTGGTGGACGGGGCCGGCCCCTGGAGGATATGGGCTTCCATCTATATCCCTCTGGCCAAGCCCAGCATCGCCACCATTACCCTGTTCACCATCGTGGGCTACTGGAACGAGTTCTTCCAGGGCCTGGTGCTGAGCACCAAGGAGGCCAGCTATCCCCTGCAGACCTACATCCAGCAGATGGTGGTGACATTGGACTACTCCACCATGAACGCGGAGCAGATTGCGGCGGCCTCCAAGCTGAACAACCAGTCCCTGGACGCGGCGAAGATTTTCATCGCCATGGTGCCCGTGCTGATCGTATACCCGTTCCTGCAGAAATATTTCGTCAAAGGTATTACTTTGGGTTCTGTGAAGGGATAATATGTCCTTAGAAGGAATCCCGATGAAAATACAAATAAAAAATGGAGGGAAGTATTATGAAATTGAAGAAGCTTTTGTCACTCATGTTAGTCGGCAGCCTGGCTCTGGGCATGACTGCATGCGGCGGCGGAGACAGCAGCAGCAGCGCGCCTGAATCCGAGTCTTCCGCGGCTCCCGAGGAGTCCAGCGAAGAGTCCAGCGAGGAGGCCAGCGGCGAGGAAGCCGATGCCGGGCAGGAGTCTGAGGCGGGAGAAGGCTCCGGGGAAGGCGGCGAGGCGGCTGCCGGTGACTCCAAAGCCCTGCAGCCTTTTGCCGAGACCGTTACCATCAAGATGGGCCACGGCCTGGATCCCAATACCTCTTTCGGGGAGGGAGAGTCTCTTGAGAACAGCCGTTATCTGCAGTGGCTGAAAGAGGATCTGAATATCGATGTGCAGTATGACTGGATCTGCTCCAACACGGACTTCGGCCAGAAGATCAACCTGTGCATCGCGTCCAACACACTGCCTGACGCAATGAACGTAGGCCAGACCCAGTACCTGGCCATGCTGAAATACGACCAGATTCAGCCCCTGACGGCTGCGTTTGAAGAGTATGCTTCCGACAGGCTGAAGCAGTACGTCCATTCCGGCGGCGATGCCCTGATGGATGCCATCTCCGTGGATGGAGAGATGTATGCCATCCCTGCGCCCAACCTGACGGCCAGCGGCGTGAACACCATGTGGATCCGCCAGGACTGGCTGGATGAGCTGGGACTGGAAGTGCCCAAGACCGTTGACGAAGTCTTCGATGTGGCGAAGAAGTTCGTGGAGGCCAAGCTGGGCGGCGACAATACGATCGGTATCGTAGGCCCTGCTTCCGGCGACCAGCTGATTGCCGTAGGACAGAACCGCTGGGGACTGGATCCCATCTTCGGCGCTTATGAGTCCTATCCCGAGTATTGGCTCCAGGGCGATGACGGAAAGGTGGAGTACGGTTCCGTACAGCCCCAGACCAAGGAGGCCCTGGCGAAGCTGGCTGAGATGTATGCTGCCGGCGTAATCGACCCCGAAGTGTTCGTAAGAAGCGATGCCCTTGAGCCTGTGACCGCAGGCAGGGCCGGCATATTCTTCGGACCCTGGTGGTGCGGCTATACCGTGGACAGCGTGACCCTGGACGGCAGCCAGGAATGGGCAGCCTACATGGCTCCTCTGGCAGGCGACGGGAAGTTCTACTCTCCCATGTCCGATCCTACCACCCAGTATGTGTGCGTCCGCAAGGGCTATGAGCATCCGGAAGCGGCAGTGCAGATCATCAACTACCTGATCGCCTACGAGCAGGACTGGATCAACGAGGGCAAGATTGCGGATACTTCCACTTCCGCCGTGTATCCTCTGTTCAACGTGTATGACAATGCTGACGAAATCGAGTATTCCTACGAGTGGCTGAAGAAGTTCAACATGGGCGAGGTGAAGAAGGAAGACATCGACACCACCGGCCGTAAGCTGCTGAAGGGCGACCTGGATGCCATCGAAGTGCTGAAGAAGGATCCCAAGGACGACTTCTCTCTGGAGTACTGGGATCTGGAGAATGAAATCGCGGATTCCAACATCCCTCGTCTGGTATCCATCATGGTAGGCGCAAGGCCTCTCATGGAGGAAGGCTATGAGCCCATCTACAATGCGTTCAGCGGCCAGACGGACACCATGGCTACCAAGTGGGCGAACCTGCAGAAGCTGGAGGAGGAGACCTTCGCGAAGATCATCCTGGGCCAGGCTCCCATCGATGAATTCGACAACTTCGTGACCAAGTGGTACGCTGAGGGCGGCCAGGAAATCGTTGATGAAGTCACGGCAGCCGTGAACGAATAAGCATTTTTGAGACGAGGCGGCGGGGCGCTTTATCCCGCCGCCGTTCGTGTATCAGGGATTCTATTTTTAAAAAAACAGATAGAGGCGGAGGACGATATGGCAGCAAATACCAATATTGAACTGAGACAGAAAATGATGTATTCCCTCTTCGTCAGGAACCATACGACTGAGGGGACATTCGCGGCGGTGGAGAAGGACCTGGACCGCATCCAGGCCCTGGGCACGGACATCATCTGGTTCATGCCCATACAGCCCACGGGCGTCCTGAACCGGAAGGGCAGGGACGGGAGCCCCTACGCCATAAAGGACTACCGGAAGGTGGATCCGGCCCTGGGCACCATGGAGGACTTTAGGCACCTCACGGACGAAATCCACAAAAGGGGCATGCAGTGCATCCTGGACGTGGTGTACAACCACACATCGCCGGATTCCTGGCTGATAGAGAATCACCCGGACTGGTTCAAGCGGGACGCACAGGGGAACACCGTGACATTGGTGCCGGACTGGAGCGACATCGCGGATCTGGACTATGGCAAGGAAGAGCTGTGGCAGTACCAGATCGACACCCTGAAGATGTGGGCCGAGATGGTGGACGGCTTCCGCTGCGACGTGGCCCCCAGAGTCCCCGTGGAGTTCTGGCGGCAGGCCCGGGAAGCGGTGGAGCAGGTCAGGCCCGGGGCCATCTGGCTGGCAGAGTCCACGGAGAAGCATTTCATCAAGTTCATCCGCAGCCAGGGAGGGTACTGCGCAACGGATTCCCAGTTGTACGAGGTGTTCGATATCTGCTATGATTATGATATCTGGCCCTCCTTCCTGCATTATGTGAAAGGAAAGGACGCGCATCCGCTGTCCCTGTACCTGGACGAAATCGAGAAGCAGGAGGGGACATACCCGGAGAACTTCGTGAAGCTGCGCTGCCTGGAGAACCACGACCAGGACAGGATCGCCCATCATGTGGAGGATAAGCGGTCCATCCTGAACTGGACGGCCCTAAGCTTCCTGTTGAAGGGGACCGCGTTCGTATACGCGGGGCAGGAGAGGATGCTTTCCCACAGGCCCAGTATCTTCGAAAAAGACGCCACGGATTTCTCAGGCGGGGAGGACATCTCCGGCTTCATCGCCAGGTGTGCGAAAATCAAGAGGACGGAGCTTACGGCAGACGGCATCTACGGCAGCTTCGGGGATGACGACAAGGACGTAGCGTATCTGTGGTGCAAGATGGGACAGGAGTGCGTGGTGGGGATATTCAGCCTGAAGGGCTACACCGGAGAGATAGCCGCCCACATGGCGGACGGCAGCTATGAGAACCTTCTGACGGAAGAGATGGTGGGCGTATCGGAAGGACGTCTCACTCATGACGGTACGCCGATTATCATCAGGACGCATACGGACGCCCTCCTGGAAAGAGAAATGCGGATGTATCTATAAAGGTTGTTCCATTCCTATTGTGCGGGGAAAACGGGATATGGTATAATATCCCCATCCGGGGCATTGTGCAGGGCTCCGGTTCCGGGTGCGCGACGGGGCGCGAGGCTCTTGCGGCGCCGGGAATCACGGCCAATGCCCTGGGATGCCCCGGCCAACGACCTGGGATGCCCCGGCCAACGACCTGGGATGCCCCGGCCAACGACCGGGGATACCCCGGCCAATGCCCGGGGATACCCCCGACCGGAACCTCCTTTACGTGCAATCCCAACCAGAAAAAAGGAGAAGGACCATGACCAAAACAATCCAACGTGTAAATTACCACACTCACTGTGACAGATGCCGCCATGCCAGAGGAAGCGCAGAAGAATACGTGGAAGAAGCCGTCAGGGCAGGCGTATCGAAGCTGGGCTTCTCCGACCACATGCCCTTTTATGACGACCGATTCGGCCTGCGCATGCCCTATCAGGAGCTGGACGAGTACCTGGGGGAGATTACTGCCCTCCGTGAGGCCTACCGCGACAGCCTGACAATCACCCGGGGCTTCGAGGGCGAGTATGTCCGGGAGGACAGGGCCTATTATGAAAAGCTCCTATCCCGGGAGGACTGCGACTATCTGCTGCTGGGCCAGCACTTCTATGAAAAGGAGAACGGCGAGCTGATCAATGTCTACCAGCTGCCGGATACCCGGGACTACGAAATCTACGCCGCGAACATCGTAGAAGCCATGCGCACCGGGTATTTCAGGTACGCCGCACATCCCGACCTGATTTTCTTAAACGACCTGCCCTGGGATGCACACTGCGAGAGGGCCTGCGACATCATCGTGGAGGGCGCGGCCAAATACGGCTTCGCGCTGGAGTACAATGCCAATGGCTTCCGCAGAGGGAAGAAACAGTTCTCGGAGGGGGAGCGCTACCAATATCCCCTCGACAGATTCTGGGAAAAGGTAAGGGAGGCAGGGCTTTCGGTGTACGTAGGCTCCGACTGCCACGACCCGGAACAGGTCTATGACGGGATTGTGGAGATGGCCTGCGGGAAGCTGGAGGAGCTGGGGATCGCCGTCAGGACGGACTGGATATGATGAGGGAAAAAATCACGAAATCCCTGCAGGGACGGATTCTCCTGATCAGCATGATCGGACTGGTGGCCTGCATCCTTTCCCTCTACATGGTCTCCAGCATCACCATCCAGTCCGTCGAGCAGCATCGCCTGGAGAATTCCCTGATGGCCAACATGAGCAATGAGATAGACCATCTGGAATTCTGCTATTTCACCATGGTGCGCATGATGCAGCAGATGGGGGAGGACGGCAGCATCGGCTCCATGCTGGAGGATTACCTGTATTCGGAGAACAATTTCGAGAAATACCAGCGCAGGCGGGAGCTGGAGAATGAGATCGTCTCCATCGGCTTCATCAATAATTATGTGAACCTGGCCATATACATAGACAGCGACACCAAGGAGGAGCTGTTCGACAGCGTGGCCTTCAAGGACAAGGATTTTGCCGCCGGATGCGTGATGCAGATCGGGGAGAACCAGTTCCAGGCCCTCCACAAATCCAAAAGGAAGAGCAGCGAGATCGTTGTAGTCTCCCTGCTGGAGGAACGTCAGGTCTTTGACGGCAGGACGCTGGACATCTACATCGAGATGAAATCCAATATAGAGGATTATGCGCCCAGGGGGGGGGCGCTTCCTATCTTTCCATGCAGTTGGATGAAAACGGAAAGGTGCTCTTTTCCAACAGCGACCTGTTCGCCCGGGAACAGGTCCTGAATCTGGCGTTGGATGAGGACGGCAGCTTTTCGGGAGTCTTCGGGGACTACTATCTTGTGGCAAAGCGGTCGGATATGGGATTCATCTATGTGAACGGTGTGCCCCAGGAAGAGTACCTGAAAGAAATGATCGCATGGTATGAGAAGATTTTCCTGCTGTGCGTGCTCACGGCGATTCCGGCCCTGCTGATCATGCTGGCCACCAGGAACATGCTGGGCCGCCCCATCAAATCTCTGGAACAGGCGATCGAGGAGGTGGGCGAGGGGAAGCTGGAGCCCGTCAGCGAGGACCTGGAGGTCAGGGAATTCAGGGAGCTGATGCACAAGATCAACGAGATGAAGGTGGACATCAAGAACCTCCTGACCAAGGTGCAGACGGAGGAAGAGGAGCGGCAGAAGACCGAGCGGGAGAAGCTCATGTACCAGATCAATCCCCATTTCCTCCTGAACACCCTGAATTCCGTGCAGTGGATGGCCCAGTTGGAGCACCAGGAGTCCATCAGCAGGTTCCTGGCGGACTTCAAGTCCCTGCTGGCCTACAACCTGGGCAAGGAGGAGAAGAGCAGCACCCTGCGCACGGAGGTGGAGATCGCGCAGAAGTACATCAACCTCCAGCGGCAGCGGTATGACTTCGAGGCCACCATGGAGGTGGAGGAGGGGGAATACCTGGAGACGGAGACGATCCGGATGCTGCTCCAGCCCCTGATCGAGAACGCCCTGCGCTACGGCCTGGGAGATATGGGGGTGGTGGACATCCGGATATTCCAGGATGAGCGCAAGGACTGCGCGGTCATCACCATCCAGGACCACGGCAGCGGATTGAGCCGTGAGAAGCTGGCGCAGCTCAACCGCCCCTTCTGCTACAAGAACAACGGAGACGGGGATACGGCCGGAATCGGGCTGCGCTATGTGCGCCACTGTCTGGAGGGCTTCTATAAGGGAGAGTCCATCCTGACGATCAACAGCGAAATCGGAAGGGGCACCAAGGTGACCATCATCATTCCGGTGCGGATAGCAAAGGAGCATACATGATCAAGGTTCTGATAGTGGATGACGACAAACTGGCCAGGCGGGGCCTGGTGTCCCTGATGGACTGGGAGGCCTACGGCATGGTGGTGGCGGGGGACGTGCAGAACGGCAAGACGGCCCTGCAGTTCGTCCGGGAGCACCCGGTGGACCTGGTGTTCGTGGACATTGACATGCCGGAGATGAACGGGATTGAGTTCATGGAGGAGTGCCGGAAGATCAAGCCGGAGGTGCAGTTCGTGGTGCTGTCCTTCTTCGAGAACTTCTCCTATGTCCAGGCCACCCTGCGGCTGGGGGGCCTGGACTATATCTCCAAGACCTCCATGGAGCTGGACAATGGGGACGCCATCCTCCAGCGGATTCTGGAGAAATACGAACAGCGCAATAACAAGGCCGTGCCTCCCAAGGAGATGGGGGAGGAGCTGGCGGCTATCTGGGAGGTGTGCAGGACCCAGCACTGGTTCTTCTCCGACGGGGCCTTCGAGCGGCTGAAGGAGCTGATCTCGCAGGTGGAGCCCAAGGCGTCCAATGTGCGGAGGCTGGAGATGATGATCGCCCGGTATATCGGGGAGTTGGAGGGGCTGCTGGAGCTGCCGGAAATCATGGTGCCCCTTTTCTCCGACACGGAGGAGATTGTGCAGTGGCTTTCGTCTTACCGGTCAAAAGTATACGAAAGCATGGCAGACCGGTCTCTGGGGAGCGACGCGGAGAGGATCTTGAAGGCCGTCATCTACATGAAGGAGCATCTGGAGGAGGATCTCTCCACCAGCACCGTGGCGGAATACATCGGCTGCAGCAGGAGCTATTTCTGCATCATCTTCAAGAAGCTTTCGGGGCTTTCCTTCGGGGATTATCTGCAGCAGGTGCGGATCGAGCGGGCCAAGGAGCTGCTGCTGAACAGTTCGGATTCCGTGACGGAGATCGCCTTTTCCTCCGGGTACAATGACATCTACTACTTCAACCGCGTCTTCCGGAAGGCGGTGAACTGCAGCCCCATGGAGTTTCGGAAGAACAGGGGCAGGACAGGGGGCTGAATCGCCTGTGGATGCGGCGCGGCGATTGACTTTGCGGGTGGAGTGATGTAAACTGGAGACAGCGCCGGAACCGGGCGGATGGAATCTGTCCGGGAGGAGCGGACGGCCTGTAACGGGCGCATGGATGGACGGGCGGCCATGGCCTGCGGTGCCGTTGCCCTTGGGGCCATGGGGAAAGCGGCAGCGGCGCGTAAAACCGGAACCGGGCGGACAGCATGGAGCCGGGCCGGAATCAGGAGAAATGAGGATTGGCAGACTATATGGAGCGGAACGGGGCTTTGGCCTACAGCAGGGAATTTGACGAAAGATATGGGTATGACGGGAAAGACCTGGGAGCGGTCTGCAGGGACGGGCGCACCGTGTTCAAGGTGTGGAGCCCCATGGCGGAGCGGGTGGAGCTGCGGCTGTACCATAGCGGCTCTTCCAAAGCCTGGCTGAAGAAGGAGCTGCAGGCTCAGGACAGGGGAGTCTGGGTGCTGGAATTTGCGGAGAGCCTTCACGGGATGTATTACGATTATGTAGTGCGGGCGGAGGGAAAGGACAGGCGGACAGCCGACCCCTACGCTGTGGGCTGCTGCTGCAATGGGGCACGGAGCATGGTGGTGGACCTGGCGCTGACGGATCCGCCGGGCTTTTCGTCGGATGCGGCCCCGGAGGAATGCGGGGAGCGCATCATCTACGAGCTGCACATCAAGGATTTCTCCCACGACCCGGACAGCGGGGTGCCGGAAGCTTTCAGGGGGAAGTACAAGGCGTTCACGGTGGAGGGCATCGGGGCGGGAGGCTCTGGGGGCAGCCCGCATTCCGCAGATGCCGCGGGTGCTGCAGGAAGCCTGTGTCCCGAGGGAGGACTGCGTCCTGCCAACGGCCCGTCCCTTACCGGCATGGCGTATCTGAAGAGCCTGGGCGTGACCCATGTGCACCTGCTCCCCTTCTTCGACTACGGGTCTGTGGACGAGGCGGGGGATGCCGGGCAGTTCAACTGGGGCTACGACCCTGTGAACTACAATGTGCCCGAGGGCTCCTATGCCACGGACGCCAGTGACGGAACGGTGAGGATCAGGGAGTGCAAGGAGATGATCCAGGCGCTGCACCGGGCGGGCCTGCGGGTGGTGATGGACGTGGTGTACAACCACACCCACAGAGGGGATTCCTGGCTGGAGAGGACGGCTCCGGGCTATTACTACCGCCGGGGGGAGGACGGAGAGCTGTCCAACGGCTCCGGCTGCGGCAACGACATCGCGGCAGGGCGGGCCATGGCGGACAATTACATAGCGGATTCCGTCCTGTACTGGGCCAGGGAGTACCATGTGGACGGATTCCGGTTCGACCTTATGGGCCTGATGACCGTGGAGCTCATGAACCGCATCCGCAGGGAGCTGGACGAGGCATTCGGCCCCGGGGAGAAGCTGCTCTACGGAGAGCCTTGGAGCGCCGGGCCTTCCCCTATGGAGGAAGGGACCACAGCAGCGGTGAAGAAGAACGTGGCCATGCTGCAGGAAGGCATCGCCATCTTCTGCGACGATACCAGGGATGCCATCAAGGGCAGCGTGTTCGACGGGACAGTTCCCGGATTCGTCAACGGAGGGACGGGGTTTGAGGAGGCTGTCCTCCAGGGAGTGACAGGCTGGCGGGAGGGCGGGGCCGGATATATGCCCAAAAGCTGCGGCCAGATAGTGAACTATGTGTCGGCCCACGACAATTTCACCCTCTGGGATAAGCTGGTGCTGTCCATGCACGGGGAGGAGGCGGATTTCTCCGCGAGGTACGAGGATGTGCTTGCCGCCAACAGGCTGGCTGCCTTGATCTATTTCACCTGCCAGGGGAATCTGTTCCTCCAGGCGGGGGAAGAGTTCGGGCGGACGAAGCTGGGGGACGAGAACAGCTACTGCGCCCCGCCGGAGCTGAACATGCTGGACTGGAGCAGGGCGGCGGAGTACGGGGAGCTGGTGGAGTATTACAGGGGACTGATACGCCTGCGGAAGAAGCTGCCGGGCCTGTGCGACAAATCCCCCTCCGCGGCGGAGCGGATCGGCTGCCAGGAAATCCACAGGGAGGGCGTGGTGTCCTTCCGGGTGGACAATCGGAGCGGCGCAGATCGGAATCCCGGCAGCGGGGCTTCCCCATGGGAAGAGCTGTTCATCGTATATAACGGTTCCGAGGAGGACTTCGCGGTAGGGCTGCCGGAGGATAGTATGTGGGCCGAGGAAAGCCCGGGGCTTGAGGACGGTCCGGGACCGGGGCGCTGGGAGATTCTGGCGGACGGGCTGGAAGCGGACTGCCGCAGACAGGTGGAACTGCCGGAAGGACCCATCCGGGTGGCGGCCCGCAGCGGCATGCTCCTGGGGAAGACAGGGGCGGGGGAAGGCGCTGCCTCATAGAGGCTTAAGGAGGGCCGATTTCATGGGAATGCTCAGCAATCCGGTTTTTCTCCGTTTTTTGGCGGCAACCGTTCTACAGACAGTTATGGTCATCACGATAGCAGACTGCCTGTTGATGGGGGTTTTACGCCCGTGCTTTGCCCGGAGATGCTATCCGCCCCGGTTCCTGCCGACAGGCCCGAACCGGATCGATTTCCAGTCGGCCATGGAGTGCTCCGCCTATGCCTCCGCTTTCGTGCTGCGGCATTTCGGACAGGATGCGTCCGGTGAGGGGCTGTACCGGGAAATGCCGTGCAGGCGCAGGGACGGTTCCGTGTACCCGCGGGGCGTTAAGAAGCTATTGACCCGGCAGGGCCTGAAAGCGGTCTACTGCACCGGAAACCTGAACGCGCTGAAAAGGGAGATTGCCGGCGGGACCCCTCCCATCGTTCTCATCCGCACATATCCCGGCAGGAAATGGCTGCACTATGTTCCTGTAGTAGGCTATGACGAGTCAGGCCTTTTCCTGGCGGACTCTCTGGCAGAGCTGTCGAACTGCAGCGGGAATGGTTACAATCGGAAAGTGGAGAACGCGGATTTCCGGAGGCTCTGGAACACTTCCATGCTGAGGATGCCGCTGTACAGACATACCTTTTTTCGGGTTTCCCGTGACGCATCAGTCCCTTTCCCGAAAGGGGAGCCGTAATCAATCAGGATACAAACGTTCGTTGGAACGCAGGGAATTGTGAAAGAAATTCCTAAGAAAGGACAGGGTAAATAGTTATGAAGAGAGCAAGTGGTATTCTGCTTCCCATTGCCAGCCTGCCGTCAAAGTACGGCATCGGCTGCTTCTCCAAGGAGGCATATGATTTCGTGGACAAGCTGAAGGAGGCGGGCCAGAGCTACTGGCAGATATTGCCCCTGTCGCCCACCAGCTACGGGGATTCTCCCTATCAGTCCTTCTCCTCCTTTGCGGGGAACCCGTATTTCATCGACCTGGAGGTCCTGATTGAGGAGGGCCTGCTGACGGAGGAGGAATGCGCGGCCTGCGATTTCGGGGACGACCCTGCCAAGGTGGACTACGGCAAGATCTATGAGGAGCGCTTCCCCCTGCTGCACCTGGCCTACGAGCGCAGCAATATCGCCCAGAATCCCGATTTCATCCGCTTCGTCCAGGAGAATGCGGACTGGCTGGAGGACTACGCCCTATTCATGGCAGTGAAGCTCCGCTTTGACGGGGCCGCCTGGGAGGAGTGGGCCGAGGACATCAAGAAGCGCTGGGATTACTCCATGGACTACTACAGGAGGGAATGCTATTTCGACATCGAATTTTACAAGTACCTCCAGTACGAATTCCATGTCCAGTGGAAAAAACTGAAAAAATACGCAAATGATAACGGAATACAGTTCATCGGGGACATTCCGATTTATGTGGCCTTCGATTCCTCGGATGCCTGGGCCCATCCGGAGATGTTCCAGTTCGATGCCGACTTCCAGCCCATCGCCGTGGCGGGCTGCCCGCCGGACGCTTTCTCCGCCACAGGACAGCTCTGGGGGAATCCCCTGTACAAATGGGACTACCACAGGCAGACGGATTTCCGCTGGTGGTGCCAGAGGCTGGATCATTGCTTCAAGCTCTATGACGTGGTGCGGATTGACCATTTCCGGGGCTTCGACGAGTATTACAGCATCCCCTTCGGGGACGAGACCGCGGAGCGGGGCCACTGGGAGAAAGGCCCCGGGATGGAGCTGTTCCACGCCCTGCGCAGGCAGCTTGGGGACAAGGAGATCATCGCGGAGGATCTGGGCTTCCTGACGGACAGCGTGGTGCAGCTTTTAAAGGACAGCGGATATCCCGGCATGAAGGTGCTGGAGTTCGCCTTCGACCCCAGGGAGGAGACGGACTACCTGCCCCACAGCTACGACAGGAACTGCGTGGTCTACACCGGCACCCACGACAACGAGACCCTGGTGCAGTGGTACAAGGGGCTGGACCAGGAGTCCAAGGCCTTCGCCGCGGAGTACATGGACAACGCTTCCACGCCTGACGATGAGAAATACTGGGATTTTGTCCGCATGGCCATGATGAGCAGCGCCAATACCTGCGTCATTCCTGTCCAGGACTACCTGGGGCTGGACGCGGAGGCCAGGATTAATCACCCCTCCACCCTTGGAGGCAACTGGGAGTGGCGCATGTCCGCTGATATGCTGGACGATGCGGCCATCGAGAAAATCTACCGCCTCACCCGGATCAGCAGCAGGCTCTCCGAGGCCAAGCAGCGGGAGGAGAACGAGAAGAAGGAGCTGAAGCTGAGGAAGGAGCGGGAAGAAAAGGAAGCGCTGGAGAAGGCGGAGAAAGAGGCTCTGGAAAAGGCAAAGGAAGAGGCTTTGGAAAAGGCGCAGAAGGAGAAGATGGCTCTGGAGAAGGCAGAAGGGGCGGCAGGGACGAAAGATAAGAAGGCCGCTGCGAAAGAGCGGGAGGAGATTTCAGGGAAGGGAACCGGCAAAGCGGAAGCGCCGAAACAGGAGAAATAGGAAGAAAGCTGTCGGGCGCATGTGGTTTAAGGCCCGGCAGTTTTGTATACTATAGGACATGAAACAGGATCGCGGGGGCAGAAAGCAGGCGGGAGGGCTTTTTGCCTGTGGGGTCCGGACAGCGGGTGCTGATTGCTCAAGGATTCATGCATTTGGGCTATGTAACCTGAATTTGACCCAAAGATACCGCAAATGTGGGGCGTGCATATGGCGGGAATGAATTTTCAAACACGCTCTAGGTAAGGAGGAATGAGGAAAATATGGGATATGGCAGACTGACAGGATATGAGGTAAAAGGACAGATTGTGGAGCTGAGCTTCGAGGAGGCACAGGCCAGGATAGAGGCGCTGACGCCGCGGATCGTGAACGTGTTCTGCGGCAGCGGCGCAGGCAGGGCCGGCTCCAAAGCAATCGAGGGCGAAAAGGCAGTGTCCGTGGACATCCGCACCCAGCGGAAAGAGGACGGCCTCTGGATCCACACGGGAGAGGTCTCCGTCCGGGTCGGCGACGGCTTCTACGTGGACTTCTATGACAAGGAGGGCGCGGAGGTCTGCGCGGACTACAGAGGACAGCGGGAGCCCTTAAAGCGGGTCAGCGGCGAGATGATCAGGCTCCTGGAGGCCGAGGGGCATTCCGCCCTGGCCGGGAGGAAGGGCTGCGCATTCGAGGTGGTGAAGAAGCTCACGGGCGGCGAGCATTTCTACGGCCTGGGGGACAAGACGGGATTTCTGGACAAACGTCATTATGAGTACGAAATGTGGAACACCGACAATCCGGATCCCCAGGTGGACAGCTTCAAGGCCCTGTACAAGTCCATCCCTTTCTTCATGGCCCTGACGGACAACCATGTGTACGGCATCTTTGCGGACAATACCTTCAAGAGCTATTTCAACATGGGACAGGAGTCGGATAAATACTACTGGTTCGGCTCCGAGGGCGGCGACCTGGACTACTACTACATCGCCGGGGATTCCCTGGCCCAGGTGCTCCAGGGTTATACCTATCTCACGGGCACCTGCCCGCTGCCGCAGCGCTGGACATTGGGATATCATCAGTCCAGATGGGGCTACATGACCCAGGAGGACGTGGAGGAAGTGGCCTCCGGAATGCGGGACAACGATATCCCCTGCGATGTCATCCACTTCGACATCGACTACATGGAGGGCTACCGGGTCTTCACCTGGAACATGGGCCGCTACCATGACGATCCGAAAGACTACCTGGAGAGCCTGAGGGAGCGGGGCTTCAAGGCCGTCACCATCAACGATCCCGGGGTGAAGAAGGATGAAGCGTATCATGTATACAAGGAGGGCGTGGAGAAGGGCTACTTTGCCAGGACGCCGGAGGGAGAAATCTACATCAATGCCGTCTGGCCCGGGGACGCGGCCTTTCCGGACTTCGGCAATCCCGCCGTGCGCAGATGGTGGGGCGAGAACCAGAAATTCCTGCTGGACATGGGCGTCCGGGGCATCTGGAACGACATGAACGAGCCCGCCAGCTTCCACGGGCCCCTGCCAGACGACGTGAAGTTCACGGACGAGGACAGGGAGATCGACCACAGCGAGATGCACAATGTGTACGGCCATTTCATGGCAAAGGCCACCTATGAGGGCTTGAAGAAGCTGGACGGGCGCAGACCCTTCGTCATCACCAGGGCCTGCTACGCCGGGAGCCAGAAATACACCACCGCCTGGACGGGGGACAACCACAGCATGTGGGCCCATGTGCAGATGGCCATCCCCCAGCTCTGCAACCTAGGCCTCTCCGGCATGCCTTTCGTGGGCACGGACATCGGCGGGTTCGGCGCGGACACCACGCCGGAGCTTCTGACCAGGTGGGTGCAGGTAGGGTGCTTCTCGCCCCTGTTCCGCAACCACTCCTCCATGGGCACCAGGGAGCAGGAGCCCTGGCGGTTCGGGACGGAGGTGCTGGACATCTACCGGAAGTACGTGAAGCTGCGCTATCGGCTGCTTCCCTATTTCTACGACCTGTTCTATGAGGAGGAGCGCACGGGAGCGCCGATCATGCGGCCGTTGGTGTACCATTACGAGAGGGACGAGACCGCCAGGGAGTGCAATGACGAATTCCTGGTGGGCAGCCAGATCCTGGTGGCACCGGTGGTGCAGCAGGGCATGAGGAAGCGCATGGTGTACCTGCCGGAGGGCATCTGGTACGACTACTGGACCAAGGAGCGGATCCAGGGGCCCGTGTGGTTCGTGCGGGAGGCTCCGCTGGACACCTGCCCGATCTACGTGAAGGCGGGGGCAATCCTGCCCATGATGGAGGAGCAGAACTATGTAGGCGAGAAACCGTTTGATACTCTGCTACTGGACGTATACCCCGGAGAGGGCAGCTACGATCATTACCTGGACAACGGGGAGGACTTCGCCTACAGAGAGGGGCAGTACCATCAGTACCGTTTCACGGTGAAGGAGGACGGCTCCGTAAACGGGGAGATAGTCCATGAGGGCTATGAGAGGCCTTATGAGCAGATTCTGGCAATGCGGCTTGGAGATGCGGAGGAGGCGCAGAAGCTTGTGCTGTGATTTATGCTCAAGACTGCCAGAATCTACGAATCCGCCGTAAACATGTATATAGGGCCGGCGGTCTTTCGCTGTAGGTCACTGCAAGTTTCATTGACGTGTAGTATATGTTATTCAGATCAGGCCCTGGGCGGATATCCGCCCAGGGCCTGATGGCTGGAGCTACATCTTCTTTTGCTTACGCATAATACTGTGCCGGGCGTATGCTGAAAGTGATCGCGGGAAGCTCCGTCTATAAGGACGCGGAGCCTTACCGGGGATGACGTTATATCTTGACATAATATATATCATGATATATACTTGAGGCATAAGGAGGTATCCGGGTATGATGACAGCGAAACTATTTGAAAACGGGAGAAGCCAGGCGGTGAGGCTGCCCAAGGAGTGCCGGTTCAGCGGCGATGAAGTGGCGGTAAACAAAATCGGGGATATCGTGATTCTGATGCCAAAGGAAAACAAATGGTCAGGTTTTCTGAGCAGCCTGAATCTTTTTTCCGAGGACTTCATGAGCGGAGGACGGGAAGAGGACATACCGCAGGAGCGGGATGCACTATGAAGTATATGTTGGATACCAATATCTGCATCTATGCCATCAAGCATAAACCGGAGGCGGTAATCAGGAGATTCCTCCTGCATGACCCGGAAGAAATGTGTATTTCCGCCGTCACCTATGGGGAACTGATGCATGGCGTGGAAAAGAGTATGGCGCCAGAAAAGAATCGGCTGGCTATTTCCCTGTTCCTGTCGCCGATTACGGTGTTGGACTTTTCCGCTAAAGCGGCGGAGGAATACGGAAAAATCAGGGCGGAACTGGAGCGGAAAGGGATGCCCATTGGCCCCATGGATTCGCTGATAGCGGCACATGCCAAGGCAGAAGGGCTTACCCTTGTGACGAACAATACAAGGGAATTCTGCCGGGTGGAGAATCTGCCGGTGGAAGACTGGGCTCAGGCGGCACCGTGACTGGACGCGGTCCGCTCCAGCCTGCAAGGATCCGTCAGGATTCTATGCAAAAAAGGAATGGCTGCCCGTACCGGAGCCATTCCTTTTTCCATACCTTGAAACGATTGCCTTTTTCTACTGCGTCCTCAGCTCCGCACCCATGGCCTTGCGGAGCTTTTTCATCACCTGTTCCGCTGCGGCCTCGATTTCCTGGGACGTCAACGTCTTCTCCTCGGATCCGATGGTCAGGCGGATCGTCACGGACTTCTTTCCGGCGGGGACCTGCTTTCCTCTGTACTCGTCCACAAAGGCAGCCTCTTTCAGCAGGGCGCTGGCTTTCTTCTTGCCCAGGATGGCATCGTAGATGTCAGTCCATGTGGCATCGGGCTCAAAGAGCATGGAGATGTCATAGTCCGTCTCCGGGTACTCCGCCAGATGCGCGAACCGGTTGGTCCTGGACTTCAGCGGCACGAGCTTCGTGGCGTCCAGCTCAAAGAGCATCACGGAAAGGTTCTTTACGCCGCATTCCATGGAGATTTTCTTGGCCAGAAGGCCCATGTCTCCGATCCGCTCCTCTCCCAGGAAGACATTCAGCCACACCACATCGTCCGCCCAGGCGGGCTTTTCTTCCTTCCGGAAGGTAAAGCTTTCCATGTGGGTGTAGCGGGGCATGTACGCAAGGGCGCCCTTGGCCTCCCGGAAAAGCTCGGTGATGTCCTTTTTGCTGCTGGCAAAGGCCCCTCCGATATGGCGGCTCTGCTGGGGCAGGGACTCGGATTCGTCATAAGGCGAACTGTAATTCCCGTCAAAGAACACCTGGGCCTCCTCAAAGAGGGAGAAGTCGTTGAAATACCGTTCATTCTTTACCACTGCTTCGCAGAGGTTGGGCAGCAGGGAAGAGCGGATGCAGCTTAGATCCGGCGCCGGCGGCGTGGACAGCTTCAGCACGCCCTCCCTGCCCGGCAGCAGGGCGTCCACGAACACATCGCTCATCCAGGGATAGGTGTAGACCTCCTGCATCCCGCAGCGGATTGCCAGGTACTCCTTGATATGCCGGAGGAGATCCTGGTCCTTTTGATTGATGGACCCTGTAAACGTGGTGGTGAATTCCGTGGCCTCGAAATGATCGTAGCCATACATCCTGGCCACCTCTTCCATCACATCGTCCTTCATGGAGATATCGCCGGTAGAGCGCCAGGAGGGAGCGGTGACATGCATGTTGTCGCCGTCGATCGCCACATCGAAGCCCAGCAGCTCCAGCTTCCTGCGGATCACGTCATTTGCCAGCTCCTTCCCCAGGCGCTTCGCCAGCCATGTGAGGTTCACGTCGATCTCTGCCCGGTCAGGCTTTTTCACATATCGGTCACAGTAGCCGGTGACTTTCAGCTCAGGGTACAGCTCCCTGAAATACTGCAGGCACAGGGACAGGGCCTGGCCGCAGCGCTCCGGGTCGATGGCCTTCTCATAGCGGGAAGAAGCCTCGGTCCTGTTGTCATAGCGCAGGGCCGTCCTGCGGATTCCCGTGGACTCGAAATTCGCCACCTCCAAAATCACGCGCTTCGTGTCAGGCAAAATGGAATCCTTGGAGCCGCCCATGACGCCTGCCAGGGCCACAGGCTCTTTGGCATCAGCGATTACCAGGTCGTCTTCGCACAGCTTAAGCTCCTTGCCGTTCAACAGCGCCAACACCTCGCCCTCCGCGGCGGGCCTTACCGTGATGCGGTCCGTGATATGGTCCGCGTCAAAGGCGTGGGTGGGGTTCCCTGTGGCGAGCATGGCGTAGTTTGTGATGTCCACCAGGGCATTGATGGGGCGCATGCCCGCTTTCCAGATCCGGTTCCGCATCCGGTAGGGCGATGCCTTGACCTCCACGCCGGACATCTCCACGCCGATGTATCTGGGGCACCTGTCCGGATCCAGGATCTCCACCTTAAATTCCGCCTGCCCATCCGGCGCATAGGGCTCGATCTGGGTCAGAGGCAAATCATACAGAGCCCCGATCTCCCGGGCGATGCCGTAATGCCCCCAGAGGTCCGGACGGTTGGTCATGGATTTGTTGTCGATTTCCAAAAGGACATCGTCCATATCCAGAGCCTGCGCCAAAGGTGTGCCCGCCGGCACCTCAAAGGCGCTCAGATCCAGGATCTCCGCCTCCCGGGACGCGGGGAACAGGTCGCCCAAGCCGATTTCGTCAGAGGCGCAGATCATACCGAAGGACTCCACGCCCCTTAGCTTGGAATTCTTGATCACCACGGGTTCTCCCTCCCCGTGCCAGCGGACGATGGCGCCGGGGCAGGAGACTGCCACCCGCATCCCCTCCCGCAGGTTGATGCCGCCGCAGACGATTTCCTTGACCTCGCCTCCGATGTCCACCTTACAAACCCTGAGCTTGTCCGCATTGGGATGGGCCTGGATCTCCTCGATCACGCCCACTACCATGTGCTCAAAACGGTCGGCCAGGTATTCCACATCCTCCACCTCCACGGTGGACATGGTCAGGTCATAAGCCAGTTTCTTCAGATCCATATTTTCCGGGATAGCCACGTAATCCCGGATCCATGATAATGATAATTTCATCGCTCTGCCCCCCTTATTTGAATTGATTCAGGAATCTTAAGTCCGCGCTGTGGAACAGCCTCACGTCGTCCACGCCGTAGCGCATCATGACCAGCCTGTCCAGACCGATGTTCACATAGAATCCCGTATATTCATCCGGATCCAGGCCCGCCGCCCGGAGCACATTGGGATGGGGAGAGCCCCCCGGCATGACCTCGATCCAGCCCACATGCTTGCAGACGCTGCAGCCCTTGCCCCCGCAGACCTGGCACTGCATGTCGATCTCAAAGCCCGGCTCCACGAAGGGGAAGAAGCCGGAGCGCATCCTTACGGGCACATCCGTGCCGAACACCTTGCTTAAGATGCTCTTGATCATCACCTTGCCGGAAGTGAACGTGATGTCCTTGTCCACGATCAGCGCCTCATACTGGAAGAAAGCCCTCTCGTGATGGGCGTCCGTGGTCTCGTTGCGGTACACCCGCCCCGGATAGACGAAGCGGTAGGGGGGCTTGTGGGTCTGCATATAGCGCACGCTCCCGCCGGTTAAGTGGGGGCGCAGGCAGAGCTTCTCGCAGGTCGCCCCGCTGTCATGCCCCTCCAGCCAGTAGGTGTCCATGCTCTCCCTGGCCGGATGGTTCTGGGGAAAGTTCAGCTTGTCAAAGGCGTACAGCTCGCTGGTGATGTCGTCCTCCTGGAAAATCTCGAAGCCCATGGAGCGGAAGGTGTCGTTCAAGTCATAGCACATCTGGGTGATGGGGTGCAGGCCTCCCTGTCTGGGCAGAATTCCCGGCACGGAACAGTCGAAATCCGGGGACACCTCCGAGGCCTTCAGCTTCAGCTCCGTCCTCTTTGACTCCACCAGCTCCGTCACCTGGTTCTTGGCCTGGTTCAGCGCAGAGCCGATCTGGGGGCGAAGCTCTGCCGCCAGGCCGGGAAGCTCTTTCATCAGAAGGCTCAGCGCCCCCTGCTTGCCGATATAGGCGCTTTTTACGCTCTGCAGCTCGTTTTCGCTTGCCGCCGCAGCTATCTTGGTCTTTACTTCAGATAGAATGCCGTTGATTCTCTCTTTCATTGCGGATGCTCCTTTCTGGTCTTTTGGCGGGCCTGTGCATAAAAAACATCGCCGCCTGTCATTGGACAAGGGACGATGTGAATCGCGGTACCACCCTATTTCAGGGCATCTCCATACCCTGCACTCGTTTTGTGCACTGTGATCTGCTGCACGGACATCCGGCTTAACGCATTTTAGTCAATGCTTTTCGCGGGAAGGCTCCCATACTGAAACTTCCAAAAGAACCGTATGGGGCGCTTTCAGCCGACGACGTCCCATCTCTGCTTTTACGGATACTTTCGTACTCACATATGTTCAACGCCTGATCGATGATTGATGCTGCACGCCGGTAGATTTTGTCACGAATCCCGACTGCAGCCCGCCGGCAGAATACCTTAGCTCATTTTCCTACGATAGATTCCGGCGGATTGCAGTATATTTTAATACGGATCGGCTCTCTTGTCAAGCGGGAAATTCGTCCACTCGCCCGGTTTGGAAGCTTGCTTTAAGCGTAATACCGTGCCTGGGCATGCCACAGCTCATAATACTTCCCCGTCTCGTCCGACAGGAGCTCCTGGTGGGTGCCGGACTGGACAATCCTTCCCTCGTGGAACACCAATATCCGGTCGCAGAGCTGGCAGGAGGAGAGCCGGTGGCTGATGTAGATGGCAGTCTTGTCTCCCACGATCTCATCGAACCTGGCGTAGATTTCCGCCTCCGCGATGGGATCCAGGGCAGCCGTGGGCTCATCCAGGATGATGAAGGGCGTGTCCCGGTACAGCGCCCGGGCCAGGGCCACCTTCTGGGCCTCGCCGCCGGAGAGCTCCACCCCGTCGGAGTCGAATTCCTTGTAGACGGGAGTCTCCAGCCCCCTGGGCATCTCGCCGTACCGCTTTCCGAAGCCCACCTCATTCAGAAGCCGCTCCGCCTTCTCCCGATTCCAGGAGGCCGCGCAGGACACATTGTTGCCCAGTGGGACTGCCAGCAAGTTGTAATCCTGGAACACCACGGAGAAGATGTCCAGATACTGGCGGTAATCGTATTTCCGGATATTGAAATCATTCATGAGGATGCGCTCGTCACGTACTGGAATATGGTGAAGGCCACCGGGCGGATCTCCTGGAAGACGGCTGAGATCAGGGAATAATATTCCTCGATATTGTATTCGTTTATCCGCTTCCCGTCGAAATGGCTATGGTTTGTTTCTTTGAAAAAATACTTATTAAAAAATCGAGCGGAGCATGTTATACTTTTAAAGGCTGAGAAGATGTCCGTATAGAAATAGAGGCAAGGGAGGTACCACCATGAAACCTATCATAGCAATTCCCATGGGCGACCCGGCTGGAGTCGGCCCTGAAATCGTAATCAAGGCTCTGGCGGATCCGGAGATCGCAGGATGCGCCGCCTGTCTGGTGGTGGGAGACGGGGCGGTCTTAGAGCAGGCCATGACATTTCCGGGCATGCCGGGCCTGGCCATCCACCGCGTAGAGTCGCCGAAAGAGGGAGACTATATCCCCGGCATCCTGAACCTGATGGACCTGAACCTGATCCGGAGGTCGGATTTCTGCCTGGGAGAGGTATCGGGAGCCTGTGGAAGGGCGGCATACAAATATATAGAAAAGAGCGCGAAGCTCTGCCTTTCGGGCCAGGCGGACGCCATGGCCACGCCGCCCGTCAATAAGGAGTCCCTGCGGGCGGGAGGGGTGGATTTCATCGGACATACGGAGATCCTGGGAGCCCTGTCCGGCACGGCCGATCCGCTGACCATGTTCGAGGTCCACGGCATGCGGGTCTTTTTCCTGACCCGCCATATGTCCCTGCGGCAGGCCTGCGACGGCGTCACGAAGGAGCGGGTCATGGACTATATCGGCCGCTGCAGCCGGGCTCTGGAGAAGCTGGGCGTCCGCGGGGGCACTATGGCCGTGGCGGGCCTGAACCCCCACAGTGGAGAGCACGGAATGTTCGGCTGGGAGGAGGTGGAAGAGATAACCCCGGCGGTGGAGGAGATGCGCGGGCGGGGCTACCGGGTGGAGGGTCCCGTGGGAGCGGACTCCGTATTCCACCTGGCCCTCCAGGGCAGATACAACAGCGTCCTCTCTCTGTACCATGACCAGGGACATATCGCCACCAAGACGCTGGATTTCGCCCGCACCATCGCCATCACCAACGGCATGCCCTTTCTGCGCACCTCCGTGGATCATGGCACCGCCATGGACATTGCGGGACAGGGAATCGCGGATGCGGTCAGCATGAAAGAAGCCATCCGCCTGGCCGTGAAATACGCGCCGGCCTTTACCGGGAAAGCGATACTCATGAGCGAAAAATTTGCCATCAGTTCATGATGCTTAGAGCATTCATGGCATACTTTAGCGGCCGTCAGTATAATTAAAGGACAGGGGCGGCACTCTACCCCTGTCCTTACGGCGTATATTGCTGTTTCTGTGTTTTTCACTATATCTATTATACCATAAAACTCCGAAAATTTCAAGTCTTGCATTTTTGCCCCATCCCACTATAATCATAGGAAACACAAGGAAAACGGGGGGACATCAATGGAAAAAGACGATTTTCAGAAGGAACTTATCCATTTTAACGAAGTGGAGGGAATCATCCGGAACAAACTGGAGAAGCTGTACAGGGAGAAGGCTCCGCTGCGGGAGAGGCTGCTGCGGGAGCGGAAGGAGATGTGGGAGGACAACAGGCACCTGATTCGGGATTTTGACGATGTGATCTTCCTGAACACCCAGGAGACGATAGTGAAATCCGTGGAGCAGCAGCTCGCATGGAATGAAGCCGATATACAGCAGCACACCAAAATGGAGAAATCCCCCTATTTCGGCCGCGTGGATTTCCAGGAGGAGGCGGGGGAGGCGGACACCATCTACATCGGAGTCTACAGCCTGACGGATGAGGAGTCCCAGGAGATATACGTGGTGGACTGGAGGGCCCCCATTTCCTCCATGTTCTATCAGTTTGATGCAGGCCCGGCCTGGTACGAGGTCCATGGGCATAAGAACCAGGTGGAGATCACGGGGAAGAGGCAGTACAGGATAGAGGATGGGCGCCTGCTCTCCGTGTACGACACGGATTCCTCCATGTACGACGACATCCTGGGACAGGCCCTTTCGGAATATTCCGACCATAAGCTGAAGGTCATCGTAGGCAGCATCCAGAGGGAGCAGAACGCGGCCATACGCAGCGACACCAAGAGCTCCTGCCTGATCTACGGCCTGGCGGGCAGCGGAAAGACCAGCATAGGCCTCCACCGCCTGGCCTATGTCCTCTACCGCGACAGGGAGACCATAAAGTCCGAGAATATATTGATTCTGTCCAACAACAACATCTTCGGCTCCTACATCTCCACCATACTTCCCGACCTGGGGGAGAAGCCCGCCCAGACCAAGGTCTTCGGCGATTTCCTGGAGGCGTTTCTGGGGGAAGGGCTGGAAATCGAGGATTATTACAGCCAGCTGAAGAGCATCGAAGGCCCTTATGCCGAGGAGAGGATCAAGTGGATCCAGATCAAGTATTCGGCGGAGCTGCTGGAATACTGTATCCGCTACTTTGCCGAATTCCCGTTCCGGATTCCGGAGATCCGCTATGAGGGGGAGGTCCTGGTATCCCAGGAGCTTTTGCAGAGCAAGCTGGACGCTGGGCATTACCATACCTTTCAGTCCAGACGGGAGAGGCTGGAATACCTGGCCAGGAGGGCCATCGAGGATTACTTCCTTCTCCATAAAGAGGAAATACGCGACAGCATCGCGGAGCGCGGGATGGAACGGAATGAAGAGTTATCGGAAAAAGAAATATATGCGCTCTATAAAAGGACCAGGAATGAGTATGTCCAACTGGCGATGGACGGAATCGGCCGCCTGAACAGGCTGGATTCCGGGAAGCAGATGGCGGAGGTCTTCGCAAGGTATCTGCGCCGGGCGGAAGTGCCGGAGGGGGATGAGGAGGCGCAGAGGATGTTCCGCTCGCTGGAGCGGGGGAAGCTCCTGTACGAGGACGCGCTCTTCTATCTGTTCATCAAGGAGCTGATGGGGGAGGCGGCCCCGTTCTCCCAGATCTACCATACCGTGATCGACGAATCCCAGGATTACAGCCTGCTCCAGCTGTATATCGTGAGATATCTGTTCCCGGGGAGCAGCTTCACCCTGCTGGGGGACATCTATCAGACCGTGAATTCCGTGACCACCATGCAAAGGTATGAGGACTATGAAAAGGTCTTCGGGTCTGGCCTGGTCCGAATCCGGCTGGGCAGATGCTACCGCTCCTCCAGCGACATCAATGCGCTGGCGTTTAGGCTGATTGATGAGGAGGAACGCCCCATAGCGGAGGAGTACTCCTATTTCGCCCGGACTGTCAGGAAGCCGCAGTATGTGATATGCAGGGACATGTTCTCCTGCCTCGGGCCCATACTGGAGCGGCTGGAGAAGTACCGTTCCGTGGCGGTCATCGTGGACGGCGAGGAGGACGCCCTTGCGGTAAAGGCCCATCTGCAGGGGCAGAAGGAGGCCCAGCTCCTCCTCTCCCCCGACGACGAGATGAAAAGCAGGCTGTCGGTCATTCCCCTGCTGCTGGCAAAGGGGCTGGAATTCGATGCCGTGATCCTGTTCGGCTGCATCCGTTCCAATGAAAAGAACGCCCATATGAGGCGCAAGGTGTATCTGGGATGCACCAGGGCGCTGCACGAGCTGTATTTCGTGGAGAGGGAAACGCTGCCGGAGGGGCTGCGGGAATGCGAGGGGTATATGGAGATTGTGGATTATTATGGAAGGCCATGTACTGGCCTGCAAAGCGCCCTTGAAGTCCGGTAGCGGCTCAGGCCCTGGCCGGATTGCTGCGGGGCCTTGCCGGAAATCCCCGTAAAATGCCTGCCGGAAAGTGGACTTTTTTGCCGCGGTATGTTATACTGACTACCTGAAGCATGCTGGAATCCATCGGCATGGGAAGGAGCCGGATCCGGAAGATGCTCATGGGGAGAGCCTGCTGCTGGTGTGCACACAACACCGAACTTGCCCCCTACACCCAGGATTGGGCCCTGTGCTTGCCAGGATGATGGCCAGGCAGAAGCCCCAGATACAGCACTGAGAGGATAGAGAATAGAATACCCTAAAAGAGGAATGGCTGCCTGTATCGGAGCCATTCCTTTTTTGAAAAAAGTATTGTCTTTTTACTATATCTATGGCAGAATGAAGATACATAGGGTGCCCCGGGACAGGGGCCTGAAAGGAGAACATAGCTATGGACAAAATGAAAGTGGCAATCATCGGATGCGGAACCATCGCCAACAGCGCCCACATCCCCTCTTACATGAAGAACGAGGATGTGGAGATCAAGTATTTCTGCGACATCATCCCGGAGCGGGCGGAGGCCGCCGTGGAGAAGTACGGCTGCGGCAAGGCCGTGGTGGATTACAAGGAAGTGCTGGCAGACCCTGAGGTGGAGGCCGTATCCGTCTGCACCCCCAACCTGATGCACTCCGTAATCTCCATAGACGCGCTGAAGGCGGGGAAGAACGTGCTCTGCGAGAAGCCTGCGGCCAGGATCTACGAGGAGGCAGTGGCCATGCAGCAGGCCCAGCATGAGAGCGGCAAGGTGCTGAACATCGGCGTGGTGAACCGGTTCAACAACCAGGTGAACCGCATCCGTGAGTACATCCAGGAAGGCCGCCTGGGAGAGATCTACCATGTATACATCAGCTTCCGGGCCCACAGGAGCATCCCCGGGCTGGGCGGCGCTTTCACCACCAAGGAGATTGCGGGCGGCGGCGTGCTGATCGACTGGGGCGTGCATTATCTGGATCTGACCATGTACTGCCTGGGCGATCCCAAGGCCCTCACCGTGTCCGGCGAGACCTTCTGCAAGCTGGGCAGGGACATTGAGGGATATACCTACAAGGATATGTGGGCAGGCCCTCCCGTGAAGGACGGCATCTACGACGTGGACGATTCCGTCACCGCCCTGATCCGCACCGACGGCCCCACCTTCACCATGCACGGCGCCTGGGCGCAGAACATCGGCGAGAGCGAGACCTTCATCGACTTCATGGGCGACAAGGGCGGCATCCGCCTGCAGTACGGCGGGGACTTCACCGTGTACACCGCGGAGCATGACGCGCTGGTGAAATTCACCCCCGAGGGAAAGAGCGAGGACATGTTCCAGACGGAGATAGACTCCTTCGTCAGATGCATCCGCACCGGGGAGAAGCTGCCCTCCCATATCGACACCGTGCTGAAGACGGCCAAGATTTTGCAGGCCATCTATGATTCCGCCGAGCAGCACAGGGAGATCGTGCTGGATTGACGGCGCAGGGATGAACGTGATACAGTGCGCCAGGGCCTGTGGGCTTTGGCGCATTGTCTGTAAAGGGCGTACAGCGGAGACGGATAGAGCATTGGGAGGAACGACAGATGAAGCTGATTATACCAACAATGGAATATGAAAAGGAAATACAGGCCTTCCGCCGGGAATTCCTGGCAGAGGGAGGGAGTATGGACGGATGCGGCTCCCTCAGGAGGCAGGAGCAGATTCAGGACTGGATAAAGGACGTGGAATGCTATCTGAAGGAGGAGACCTGTCCCCAGGGGATGGTTCCCGCCACGCAGTTCATTTATATCCGCGAGGACGATGGCAGGATGGTGGGGGCCATCCAGATCAGGCATTACCTGAACGATTATCTGGAAAAATATGCCGGACATATCGGATATTCTGTCCGTCCCTCTGAGCGAAGGAAGGGCTATGCCGCGCAGATGCTACATGACGCCCTCTCCCAGTGCAGGAGATTGGGTCTGGACAAGGTGATGGTAAGCTGCAGGGACGACAATGAGGGCAGCCGGAGGGTGATCCTCAGGAACGGCGGCATCTATGAGCGCACGGTGCACGAACCTGACAGGGATATGGATCTGGAGAGGTACTGGATATCCCTGGGAAACCTGTAAGTTCTCACTGCCATGGCCTTAGGGGGATCGCGAACCACAAAAACCAACACGAGATTTAGGAGGATACCAACATGATGAACGCTGCTCCCAAATGGAACAGAGTGTCCGATGCGGAAATGGTGAGGCGGCTGGAAAGGCCCGCGGGAAAAATCCATGTCGTCCTGGATACGGATACCTACAACGAGATAGACGACCAGTTCGCCCTGTCCTATATGGTCAGGTCGGTGGAAAAGCTGGAAGTGAAGGCCATCTACGCCGCGCCCTTTTCGAACCATCACTCCACAGGCCCAGCGGACGGCATGGAGAGGAGCTACCAGGAAATCCTGAAGGTGCTCACCTTGCTGGAGGCCGAGGAGCTGAAGGAGGTGACCTACAGGGGCTCCACGGGTTACCTGCCAAACGAAGACGAGCCTGTAATATCGGACGCGGCAAAGGACCTGGCAGAGCGGGCCATGCAGTATTCTGCCGGGAATCCGCTGTACGTGATCAGCATAGGCGCGATCACCAACATCGCCTCCGCCATCCTCCTGAACCCGGAGATTACAGGCCGCATAGTGGTGGTATGGCTGGGGGGACATGCGCTGGGCTGGCCGGACACGGAGGAGTTCAACATGGTGCAGGACATTGCGGCCGCCAGGATCGTCTTTGGCTGCGGCGTTCCCCTGGTGCAGCTTCCCTGCATGGGCGTGGTCTCGGAATTCGCCACCACGGGGCCGGAGCTGGAATATCATCTTAAGGGCAGGAACAGGCTGTGCGACTATCTCCTGGAGCATGTGCTGGACGAAGTGACCCTGCTGGATGCGGGCAGGTTCTGGTCGAGGGTCATCTGGGACGTGACCGCAGTGGCCTGGCTCCTGGACGGGGACTTCATGCAGGACTACCTGATCCACAGCCCGATCCCGGAGTATGACGGAAAGTACGCCTTTGACAATACCAGGCATTTCATCCGGTATGTCTATCATGTGAATCGGGACAGGCTGATCGGGGATCTGTTCGAGAAGCTGCGCAGATAGCTTCCGGGCGATTGGGGATATTCGGAAGGCTTTGCGGGCAGGAAGCGGGCAGTCGGCACTGACAGGACCCGTCAGCCTGGCGTAATCTGCCGCCACTTCCCCGTGCGGTACCGGGCAAAGGAGATGGCCCAGTTGATCAGCCACCCCACGGGCACCGTGACCCACACCATCTCGATGCCGAAGACCGGGGCCAGGGACATGGAGGCCGCCACCCTGAAGAACAGGTTGGCCAGGTTGGCGATGGTGAACATCCTCATGTCCCCCGCGCCCCGCAGCAGCCCGTCCACGGCCATCTTAAAGCCGATGAGGCAGAAGAACCACCCCATGAAGACGAGGTAGTCGTTTCCTGTTGCCATGGCAGTCTCCGTGCCCTCGCTTCCCAGGAAGAATGCGATCATCGGGCTGTGGAACAGCTCCAGGGCCAGGCAGATCACAAGAGCGCAGAATATGACCATCAGATTGGCCGCATGGTATCCCGTTACGATGCGGTCTTCTTTTTTTGCCCCCAAGTTCTGGGCGGTGTAGGAGGACATGGCGTTGCCGATGGCGGCCATGGGCACCACGCAGATGGACTCCACCCGGATGCCCGCGGAGAAGCCGGCCAGGGCCTGGGGGCCGAAGCCGTTCACCACGGACTGTACCAGCATCATGCCGATGGAGATGATGGACTGCTGGAGGATGGAGGGCAGGGCGATCCGGGTCATGTCCGCCAGCTCTTTTTTGTCAAAGATGCCTGTCTTCCCGCACTCCAGCTTTTTTTGCACATAGAGGAATACCCCGAAGGACAGCAGGGCGGAGAGGCCCTGGGCGATCAGCGTGGCCCATGCCACCCCGGCCACGCCCAGGCGGAACCGCTGTACCAAAACCAGGTCCAGCCCGATGTTGAACAGGGAGGAGAAGACCAGGAAGCACAGCGGGATCCTGGACTTCCCCAGGGCGTTGAACATGGAGGAAATCACATTGTACATGAACAGGAAGGGCAGACCGCAGAAGTAGATGCCCAGGTACTGCACCGCCATGTCCAGCACCTCCGGGGGCGTATGCAGCGCCAGCATGATCTGGCGGCAGAAGGCCAGCCCGAATGCGGCCAGCAGGATGCTGACGGCCAGGAAGGTCAGGAAGGCTGTGGACACGGCCAGCTTCATCCTGCTGTACTCCTTCGCGCCGAAGTGCCTGCTGACGATGACGGAGGCCCCCACGCCTCCGCCCACGGCGATGCAGATGAAGACATTGGTGAGGGCGTAGCTGGCCCCCACGGCGGCCAGGGCGTCCTCCCCCACCAGGCGGCCCACGATGGCGGAGTCGGCCATGGTATAGGTCTGCTGGAAGAGATTGCCTACGATCATGGGCAGGGCGAATACGATCAGGGCGCTGAGAGGCTTTTTCTGTGTGAGGTAGTCGTTTTTCATGTCTGGGGCTCCTTGTCTGGGATTTGGGCGATGGCTCTGGAGGCCCGCGGGCATATTTTCAAATTAGGTCTTGACATTTCCCGCCGGGACGATTATGTTTGCTTTATGTGGCATCTTACCTTATAATCAATATATGATGACATATCCACCATCTTATCAGATTCGGAGTACATTTTGCAAGACAGGAGAGGACAGAACGGATGAAGAATTTTAAATTTTTATTGGAATACGACGGGAGCCGCTACTCTGGATGGCAGCGCCAGCCGGAGAAGAACACCATCCAGGGGAAGCTGGAGCATGTGCTGGGGCTGATGTGCGGGAAGGAGACGGAGGTCATCGGGGCGGGGCGCACCGATGCGGGGGTCCACGCCAAAGGCATGGTGGCCAACGCCTGGCTGGAGACGGAGATGAGCTGCGAGGAGATCCGGGATTACATGAACCGCTATCTGCCGGACGACATCGCTGTGCGGGAGGTTAGGGAGGCCGCGGACAGGTTCCACGCCCGGTACAATACCACGGGCAAGACCTATCGGTACACCTGCCAGGACGGGCCTGTGAAGTCCGTGTTCGACAGGAAATACTGCGTCAGGCTGGACGAGCGGCCTGACCTTGCGAAGATGCAGAGGGCCGCGGAGCTTTTGAAGGGGGAGCACGATTTCAGGAATTTCTGCGTGAACCCCAGGATGAAGAAGTCCACGGTGCGGCATGTGGACAGCATTGAGATCAAACGGGAGGGAGGGTATCTGACCTTCACCATCCACGGCAACGGGTTCCTTCAGAACATGGTGCGCGTCATGGTGGGGACTCTCCTGGAGGTGGGCTATGGAAACATCACCCTGGAGGAGGTAAAGGAATCCCTCACGGGCTTCGTGCGGCAGAAGGCGGGCCCTACGGCCCCGGCGGCGGGGCTTTGCCTGATGGATGTGGATTATAACTAGGGGATGAATTGGGAAGAAGCGGGTTTTCAGAGTTTTGACTGATATGTGCGCCGGAGCGCGCAAGGTGGAAAAGCATGAGGTTCATATTTTCTTATCTGAAGAAATACCGCGGGATGATAGCGGCGGCCATGACGATTAAGTCCATCGCCGCCCTGGGGGAGCTGATGCTCCCTTACGTCCTGGAGCATATGGTGGACGATGTGGTGCCCAGGCAGAGCAGGGCGCTGATTTTCGGCTGGGGCGCGGTGATGATTGCCCTGGCCGTCTTCGTGCGCCAGACCAATGTGAAGGCCAACCGGATGTCCACCAAGGTGGCCAAGGAGAGCATCTATGAGATCCGCAGGGATCTGTTCTGGAAGTCCCTGGGATTGTCGGGGAACCAGGTGGATGAATTCGGCCTGCCGTCACTGAATTCCCGGATGACCTCGGATTCCTACAATGTGCAGAACTTCATCCGCAGCTTCCAGGCCATGGGGGTGCGCGCCCCGATCCTGCTGATAGGAGGCATCGCAATCACGCTGACCATGGACGTGGGGCTGGCGTCGGTCTTGTGCATCCTGGCGCCCATCATGATCGGGCTGGTGGTGTTCGTGTCCTGGAAGGGCATTCCCCTGTACGAAAAGGTGCAGCAGTGCGTGGACGACATCGTGCGGATCATGCGGGAGAACATCACCGGCATCCGGGTGGTGAAGGCCCTCTCGAAAGAGGATTACGAGATGCGCCGCTTCGGGGAGGCCAACGAGCAGATGGCGGGAAAGGACATCCGGGCGGGCATCGTCATGGCCCTGCCGGGGCCCCTGATGACTTTCGTGCTGAACGTAGGCCTGACCATCGTGGTGGTGGTGGGCGCTGTCAGGGTCGACGGCGGGCTCACCAGGCCCGGGGTCATCCTGGCCTTTCTCACCTATTTCAACATGATATCCATGGGGGTCATGGGCCTGAACCGGGTCTTTATGATGATGTCAAAGGCAAACGCCTCCGCGGCCAGGATCGCGGCGGTGGTGCACGCGGAGGACGAGCTGACGCCGCTGCCGGAAGCGGAGGCTGCGGTGACGGAGCGGGAAGATTATATTGTCTTCGACCATGTGGGCTTCCATTACGGCAGGGATTCAGCGGGCGCGGAGCATTTCCCAGGGCAGGCTGTCGGCAGATTCGACGGCCAGGGGCGGCAGAAGTCCCTGGACGATATCGACTTTTCCATGAAAAAGGGCGGGACGCTGGGCATCATCGGCGCCACCGGATGCGGAAAGACCACGATCATCAATCTGCTGATGCGCTTCTACGACGCGGACGAAGGGGCTGTCTTCATCGATGGGAAGGACGTGCGCACCTATGACAAGGACGCGCTGCACCGGATGTTCGGCGTGGTGTTCCAGAATGACGTGATTTTTGCGGACAGCTTAAAGGAGAACATCGCTTTCGGCCGGGACGTGTCCCCGGAGCAGATGGACGCCGCAGCAGCGGACGCCAGGGCCCGGGATTTCATCCGGGAGTACGAAGATACATACGAACATAGGGCTGTAGTCAGAGGGGCCAACTTAAGCGGCGGCCAGCGCCAGAGGGTGCTGATCGCCAGGGCGCTGGCTGCGGCCCCGGATATATTGATTCTGGACGATTCCTCCAGCGCCCTGGACTACAAGACGGATGCCGCCCTGCGGAAGGCCATCCGGGAGCATCACGCGGATACCACTACGATCATTGTGGCCCAGCGCATCAGCTCCATCATGAGCCTGGACGACATCATAGTCCTGGAAGAGGGGAAGATCATCGGCCACGGCACTCATGATCAGCTGCTGGAGGGCTGCCCTATGTATCAGGAAATCTATCGGGTTCAGATGGGGGCGTAGCGTGAGAAGAAGTTCTAAGCCTGCAAAGTACGCAGGCTAAGAACTTCTAGGCTTGCAAGCGAAGGGATTCGCTTTGCAAGCCAGTCTCACGCGAAAGAATGCCCGGAGGGCATTCTTTCAGGTGGGTGCGGTGGCTGGTGCGGATGGGGTACTCGGGCTGGTGCGATGGCAGGTGCGGATGGAGCGCTCAGGTTGGAGTGATGTCTGGGAGGAGAGGGATTATGGCATCGAGGGAGACTGTGCGGAAAAAGCCGAAGGATACGAAGGGGACGCTATTGCGTCTGCTTCGATATGTAGGAGCGTATAAATGGCTTCTGGCCTTTATCGTGGCGCTGTGCTTTGTCAGTAATTTCCTGGCGCTTCTGGGGCCCAGCATGGCGGGGTCGGCCATCAACGCGGCCTCGGCGGGGGCGGGAAAGGTGGATTTTGGCCAGGTTTACTATTACGCGGAGCGGATGCTGTTCTGCTATGTTTGCTCCTCCGTGGTCACGATCTGCATCAATATGATGATGATGTGCATCTCGAAATGGATTGCCAGGAAGATGCGGGGGGATGTGTTCCGCAAGCTCATGCGGCTGCCGGTGGGGTATTTCGACCGGAACCAGGCCGGGGACATCATTAGCCGGGTTTCGTATGACATAGATGTAGTCAGCACCTGCATCGCCACGGACGTGGTGCAGATACTGACCAGCCTGGTGACGGTGGTGGGGTCGCTGGCCATGATGATCTACATCGCACCCACCATGTCGCTGATGGTGCTGGTGACCATTCCGGCGGCAGTGATCTACACCGCGAAGATGCGGGGCATTACCCAGCCCAGATATTCCAGGCGCTCGAAGAATTACGGGATTATGAATGGTTTCGTGGAGGAGATGTTCTCCGGGCAGAAGACGATAATGGCTTACGCCTATGAGGACCGAGTGTCCGAGCGCTTTGACACCATCAACCAGAACGCGGCGGAGGCCTACTATGACGCGGAGTACTACGGCGTCACCATGGGCCCCTCGGTGAACTTCATCAGCAACCTGGGGCTGTGCCTGATTGCCATGTTCGGCTCCTTCCTGTATATGCTGGGGAACATCACCCTGGGGCAGATTTCCTCTTTCGTGCTGTATTCCCGCAAGTTCTCAGGCCCCATCAACGAGATCGCCAATATCACCAATGAGCTGTACTCGGCTCTGGCGGCGGCGGAGAGGGTGTTCGGCCTGCTGGACGAGGAAGAGGAGCTGGCGGACAGAAGCGGCGCCGCGGAGCTTGCAGGGGTGAAGGGCAATGTGGCCCTGGAGCATGTGTACTTCGGCTATGACAAGGGCCGCACCATCATCCATGACCTGAACCTGGAGGCGGGGGCAGGGAAGATGGTGGCCATCGTAGGCCCCACCGGAGCCGGGAAGACCACCATCATCAACCTGCTGATGCGCTTCTATGACGTGGACGGCGGAAGGATCCTGGTAGAGGGCGGCGACATCAGAGACTATACCAGGAGGAGCCTGCGGGGGGCCTATGCCATGGTGCTGCAGGACACCTGGGTGTTCAAGGGGACCATCTTCGACAATATCGCCTACGGCAGGGAGGGGGCCACCATGGAGGAGGTGGTGGCCGCGGCAAAGGCCGCCTATATCCATCCCTTCATCATGCGGCTGCCCTTGGGGTACGACACTGTCATCAGCGAGGACGGCGGCAACATCTCAAAGGGCCAGAAGCAGCTCCTCACCATCGCCCGGGCCATGCTCTACGATGCCAGGATGCTGATACTGGACGAGGCCACATCCAATGTGGACACCAGCACGGAGCGCAAGATTCAGAAAGCCATGCGGGAGCTGATGAAGGACAAGACCTGCTTCGTGATCGCCCACAGGCTGTCCACCATCCAGAATGCGGACTACATACTTGTGGTTGACAAGGGGGACATTGTGGAGCAGGGGAACCATGAGAGCCTGATGGAGCGGAAGGGATTCTATTATAAGCTGTATGTGGCGCAGTTCGAGTGATTCGGGATTTTCGCGCCATAAAGAGCCATATGCAACCGCCGGTTGACAGATTTCCAAGCGCAATTGGTAGTTGTCAACCGGCTTTTTTGCTACGATTGCTCCATCCCGGGGCGGCCGGAAGGGGACGTCGTCCGGGAAAGGGGCACGGCAGGTGCGGAAAGGAAAAGCCGCCGGAGAGCGGCAGGAAAAAATATGATTCTGGCAGATAAGGTCATGACATTGAGGAAGAAGAACGGATGGTCCCAGGAGGAGCTTGCGGAGAAGCTGAACATCTCCAGGCAGTCCGTGAGCAAATGGGAGAGCGGCGCTTCATTACCGGACATCGACAAGATTATCGCCCTCAGCAGCCTCTTCGGGGTCAGCACGGACTATCTTCTGAAGGAAGAGCTGGAGACAGAGCAGCCTTCCGAGACCGAGGACGTCTATGAGGCGGCAAAGGAGAGGGCGGTCTCCCTGGAGGAGGCCAACGGATTCATGGGCCTGGTCAAAAAGCTGGCGGGGCGGATCGCCTTTGGGGCGGGACTGTGCGTCCTCTCCCCCATCCCCATGATCGTGTTCAGCGGCCTGGCGGAGTACGGCGCGGATGCGGGAGTAAGAGGGGCGGCGGCCATAAGCGAGGACATGGCAGGGGGCTTAGGCATGGTCATACTCCTGATTCTGGTGGCCATCGGCGTGGCGATTCTGATCCTCGGCGATATGCACACGGAAAAGTACCGGTATCTGGAGAAGGAGAAGCTGGCCCTGCAGTATGGCGTGGAGGGAATCGTCAGGAAGCGGAAGGAGGATTTCGCGGGGCGGTACCGCTTCTGTATCGTGGCCGGGGTCACGCTGTGCATCATCGGCGTGGTGCCCCTGATGGTGGCGGCAGCCTTTTCCGCGGGAGACCTGGCCTACATCTATTGTACGGCAGTTCTGCTCTCCATGGTAGCTGTGGCAGTGTTCCTGTTCGTATGGGCGGGCAGCATCCAGGGCAGCTTTGACAAGCTCCTGCAGGAGGGGGACTACACCGTGGAGGAAAAGGCGCTCCATAAGAAGACATCCTTCTTCCCTGCGGTGTACTGGTGCCTGGTCACCGCGCTGTTCCTGGGCGTGGGCCTGTATACCGACAACTGGAGGTACACAGCCTTTATCTGGCCCGTGGCGGCGCTGCTGTTCGTGGCGATTCTGTACATCGTGAAGGAAGTGGCGAAGGCCAGGCTGGAGAAGGGGGACTGAGAGGGGACATGATAATCAGCGCAAGCAGGAGAACCGATATCCCGGCATTCTTTTCCGACTGGTTCCTGAAGCGGATTGAAGAGGGATATGTGTATGTAAGGAATCCCATGAACGCCCGCCAGGTGAGCAAAATCAGCCTGGCGCCGGAGGTGGTGGACTGCATCGTGTTCTGGAGCAAGAATCCGGCCCCCATGATGGAAAAGCTGGGGCGGCTGGAGGGATATGCGCACTATTTCCAGTTTACGTTGAATGCCTATGGAAGGGATATGGAGGCGAATCTCCCGCCTCTGGACGAGAGGATGGATACATTCCGGCGGCTGTCGGAGCGGCTGGGCAGGCACAGGGTCATATGGCGGTATGACCCTGTCATCGTGAACGGCAGGTATCCGGTGGAGTGGCACAGGGAAAGATTCGGATATATGGCGGACAAACTGGGCGATTTTACGGAAAAGGTCACCATAAGCTTTATCGACCTGTATCCGAAGATTGGGGGCAGCATCCAGGGGAAGGATGTCCATGAGCTGTCCCATGGCCAGAAGGAGGCCCTGGCGGAGAGCTTCGCCGGGATTGCCCATGCCCATAAGCTGAACATAGACACCTGCGCGGAGGACATCGACCTGGATGCCTTTGGCATAGAGCATGCCCGCTGCATTGACGACAGACTTGCCTCCGCGCTGCTGGGATGCGCCATGGACCTGGGAAAGGACAAGAACCAGCGGCCTGCCTGCGGCTGCGCCGAGAGCATCGACATAGGGCTCTATGACACCTGCCAGAACGGCTGCGCCTACTGTTATGCCAACCACAGCCAAACTACCCGCCGCCGCAATCTCCAGGCATACGATCCGGACGCGCCGCTGTTGTGCAGCCGGGTGACAGAGCTGGACAGAATCACGGAGCGGAAGATGAAGAGCCGCCGGGACGGGCAGATGCGGCTGCCTGGCTTGTGACGCAGGACAAAAATATACGAAAAACAAAATATTTGTATATAAAAAAACAAGCATTGCCACCCGGAACCGGATATGTTATACTCAAAGCAGTAACCAGATTCTTTGAGCAGGATATTCTAAATCCAGGCCATGTGCCTGCAAGGCTTTTCAATCTGTAATTCCGTCATTCAGAAACCCTGCTTAATACCAGAAAATGAATATGAGGAGGGCAAATGGGTGAGCCGAACAATGCACTGGCGGTATATATGAACCGTCCTGACAGGATACGTTCAGTGCTGGAGTATTACATCGGAGAAAAGCTGCCGCAGGACTGGCAGTGTGTGGAGGCGAAAGGGTTCTATACTGTCCGGAACGCAAGGGGGAAGCTGTCCTTCCGCCAGAGGGATTTCATAGGAAATGCCAGCATGTGCGGGGTAAGCTTCAAGCTGGCCCTGGAGAATCAGGACTCGGTGAACCTGACCTATCCATGGCGCCTGATGGAGCTGGACTGCCTGGCCTATGGAAAGGGGATTGAGGAGGTACAGGAGCGGAATGTGCTTTCCCGGGAAAAGTATGGGAAAGGGGACGATTTTAAGTACCGCTATAAAAAAGAAAACCGGATTGAGCCTATTCTGCATCTGACCCTGTATTGGGGGAAGGAGAAGTGGCGCAAGCCCCTGACATTAAAAGAGATGATGACGGATATCATGGCGCTGCCGGAGAGGATGGCCGGGCTGGTGGGAGATTACAGGGTGAACCTGATTTCCATGCGCGCCATTCCGGAGAGCGATCTGCAGAAGATGGACTCGGATCTGAAATATGTGCTGGGATTTATGAAGCATACCGGTTCCAGGAAACGGTACGAGAAATATATCCGGGAAAACCAGGATTTTTTCTCAAGGATTCCCAGGAGCGCAGTGGATGTCATCGATGCCTGTACGAATATAAAAGATCTCAGGGAGAGCCTGCGATATACATTGAATGAGGAGAGCGGAGAGGAGGAAGGGGATATGTGCAAAGCGCTGGATGATATACAAAGGCATGCGGAGAAGAAAGGTGAGAAGAGAGGGAATCAGCGCACCAATAAACTGATTCAGCTGCTCCTTGCCGAAGGGCGCCAGGAGGATCTGCTCCGCTCGGCCACTGACAGGGTGTTCCAACAGCAGCTATTTCGGAAATACCATATCTGAACAGGGAAGGCGATCAGAGGAAATCAATCAGAAGAAATTGATTTAGAAGAAATTGATTATAAGAAATCGGATCTGCGGACAAGGAGATAAAAAGAGATGCCACCACTTAGCGTAATGATAAAGCCCTCCTCGGGTAACTGCAACATGAGCTGCGCATACTGCTTCTACTGTGACGAGATGCGCAACAGGACGCAGCCCTCCTACGGCTTCATGACGGAGGAGACCCTGAAGAACGTGATCCGCAGGACGCTGCTTAGGGCCGAAGGCTCCATCAGCTATGCCTTCCAGGGCGGAGAGCCCACCCTGCGGGGGCTGGATTTCTTCCGGAAGGTCATGGAGTACCAGAAACTGTACAACAGGCGGGGCATCCGTGTCTCAAATGCCTTCCAGACCAACGGCTACGCCCTGGACGATGACTGGTGCCGCTTTTTTGCCCAGCACCGGTTCCTGGTGGGCCTGTCCGTGGACGGCACGAAAGAAATCCATGATTCCCTGCGGCGGGGCAGAGGGGACATGGGGCCTACCTTCGACAGGGTGGCGGCCGCAGCAGGGCTGCTGGAGAAGCACGGGGCGGAGTACAACATCCTCACGGTGGTGACCAGGCAGGTGGCGGAGGACATCAAAGAGATATATCGGTTCTACGATAAAAAAGGATGGAGATACCAGCAATACATCGAGTGTCTGGATCCCCTGGAGAAGGAATGGGGACAGGAGCCCCACTCCCTGACACCGGAGGCCTATGGACGGTTTCTGGTTGATTTGTTCACGCTGTGGCATGAGGACTGGCGGCGGGGGCGGATGCCCTACAACCGCAAGTTCGAGAACTATGTGGCCATCCTCCTGGGGCGCATGCCGGAGTCCTGCGAGCAGAGGGGCATCTGCGGCATGCAGATGGTAGTGGAGGCGGACGGCAGCGTCTACCCCTGCGATTTCTATGTGATGGACAGGTACCGGCTGGGGAATTTCAACACGGACCGGGTGGACCACATTGACGCGAAGCGCCGGGAAATCGCGTTCGTGGAGGAATCCGGGAAGGTTTCGGAGGTCTGTAGGAGCTGCGGGTATTACAGGGTCTGCCGGGGCGGATGCCAGAGGAGCAAGCTGTTCTACCCGGAGGAGAAGGGATACAGGAGCTATTTCTGCGAGGGGTACAGGATGTTCTTCCGGGAATGCCTGGGGAGGCTCCGGGAGATGGCGGACTGGGTGGAAAAGGGCGCGGACAAAAGAAAGCATTCAGAATCAGGAAAGCTGCGGCGGTAGATGCTATACTGGCAATGGCATCCGGGACAGCCTGTCCGGGCAGATGCCGAAAAAACCGATTCGGAGGACGCGGCTTATGGAAGAGAATATTTTGGAGCATTACAGGAAGACGAGCACCTATACATACGCGGGGGCCTACGGGGAGTATTTCCGCTCCCTGCCGGATGATATTCCCATGCTGGGCAGGCTGGTCTGCGGCCAGGTGATACACAGGGTCACCCTGAAGGAGGGCAACACCAATGCCAATGCCACACTGCTCTACGGCGATATGGACAGATACCCCTGGTACAGGATGCGCTGCGAGGATGATGTCCTGCTGACGGCCCCGGCCATGACGGCGGAGCTGTTCCGCATGGACGGGCGCGGGTTCGTGAGGGACAGGAAGACGGAAGACAAAATAGTAGTCACATGCCGCTATGTGTCCGTGCTCATGAGCGCGATCCTGAAAGCCAAAGGCATTCCCGCCAGATGCCGTGCCGGGTTCGCCCCTTATTTCAGGGAAGGGGTCAGCATGGATCATTGGATCAATCAGTATTACAGCCGGGAGGAGGGCCGCTGGATCACCTTTGACGCGGACGGATTCTATGAGGAGAGCGGCATGCCCCTTACCCAGTACGACATACCGCAGGAGAACTTTGACTGGGCGGCGCAGGCCTATCTGGCAGTGCGCAGGGGGGAGACGGACGGGAAGCAGTTCCTTTATGCGGACTGTCTGGGAACCTGCTCCCTTCCCGCGCTGATTCGCTATCTGATCTATGATTTCCATGCATTGATGAATCAGGAGCTGACATACACCTTCCTGCCCGCTTATCTGGACGGGAGGCTGGAGAGGCTGACGGAAGAGGAGCTGGGGGAGCTGGATCTCCTTGCCGGGTGGATGGCGGATCCGGACAGGTATTTCGGGGAGCTGTGCGGGCTCTGGGAGCGGGAGCGGAAGCTGCGGATCCTGAACAGCCCTTTGGTGGCGATATCCGTATAAAAAATTTTTTAGTATATTGTAATCGGAAGCCGTATATGCTATAATGTAAACGGTTATGACGACTGAAATATGCATGACAGCACAAAAAGGAACGAAGCCCCGAAAGTAGTCTCAGTACTTTCGGGGCTTCTCCTTCTTTTTGGCGGAGAAGTGAAACGCTTGGGCTGGATTACCGACTACTCATCTCCGTCCAACCGCTTGCACAGATAGTATGCTACTATACTGGCCAACACAGAGACAACGAATGACTGAAATATGTCCATAACAGCACCCCCTTCCTGTCACCAGTATTGGGGCGGTAACAGGAAGATTGTACCATATCAGAACACATATTGCATTGTACGGATAGTCCAAAATGCGCCGGGCGATTCGCTTACCATTCCCTGGTTCTGGCCTCCTTCCCCAGCCGGATCAGCTCAAGCTGGTACAGCGCCAGCGGAACCAAGGAAAATACCGCGAAAACGCCTCCCAACCAGGCCCTGGCCAGTATCCCCAGCGCCACGGACATGGCGAAGAGGAACAGCCAGGGGGCCCGCAGGTTCCTGTAGTACTGCATCCTGTCCTCGTAGGTGGAGTGGAGTTCGAAGGGCCGCCCGTCATTCTCCTTCTCCACGATGAACAGTTCCCGGTTGAAGGTGGTGGAATTGGTGGCGATCCGGCCGCCTTTTTCCGCCCAGGGCCGCAGGCGCACCTTTCCCACGGAGTAGTTCAGATTGATGTTCTTGTAGAACACCCGATAGCCCATGCCCTCCAGAAACGCGCGGTACTGGGCGGCGCTTAGCTTCGACTTCCCGCCGATGAACTCCATGCGGTATCTCGTCCGGGCCGGCGGGCATTCCTCGAATTCATACAGCAGCTTTTCCGTGCGGATCAGCCGATAGCCCTTATCCGCCATCTTGTTCAGCCACCTTTCCTGGGCGATGAGAAAACTGCCGAAAAAGCGATAATATTTTTTTGCCATAACAGAATCCCTCCTTATGCTCTTGACTTCGTTCTTCTTTTTCTGAAAACGGTACGCGGTGCGCCTTATGTCTGCCGGATATCCATGATATGTGCCGCCACATCGGTCAGCTCCTGCAGCCGCCCGTATTCCCTTGCGGCGATTTCTCTGCCCAGGGGCGTAATCATATATTCCTTCTTCCTTCCGTCCCTGCTTTTCCAGGGGGCAGTGCCCCTGTTGCCCGAGGCGCCCTGGTTTTTCCGGTGGGTGCTGTCCGACGGAGAGGCATCCTCATTTTCCCGGGGAGCGTTGTCCCCGCATGTGGCGCTGCCCTCCTTTCCCCGGGGGGCGTTATCCTCGCATGTGGCGCTGTCCTCCTTTCCCCAGGGAGCGATCCAGCCCTTATCCGCCAGCGTGTTCAGCGCGCCGTATAAAGTGCCCGCCCCCAGCACGAGCCGCCCGCCGGTCTTCTCTTCAATGAATTGCATGACGGCATAGCCATGCCTGGGAGTGTAGAGGGCCAGCAGGATATAGAAGGTCACCTCCGTGAGCGCGCCGCCCTTGCCATAATCTCTCATAGAACCTCCTTCTATATTTATTACGTTTACTGTAATAAATATATCACTAACCGTAATATCTGTCAAGCATAAAACAGCCGCGAAACACAAATCCGTAAGCATTGACGCGGCGTATTTTATATATTAGAATAGAGAGCGGAACAGAGACGCTTTTTATCTGTATCAGAGAGGAACGGACGACTATGAAGACACAGAATGAATTGAGGACATTATTGCGCTCCATCGACCATAAGAGCTACCCGGCCTACAAATCCCTGGCGGGCGCGTGGAAATTCGACCGGTACACGCTGGTCATCGACCATGTGCAGGGGGATCCCTTCGCCGCCCCCTCCAGCCTCCATGTGGAGATCCCCCACGGGCTGGCGAAATTCCCGGCGGCCTATTACGCAAAAGACTGCTCCCGCATCGCCCTGCAGGACTTCCTGGTGAGGCAGGTGGGAAAGCAGTTCGAACAGTACAATTTCAAGGCTAAGGGCTCGGGGAAGAGCGGCCTGCTGTCCATCAGCCGCTGCGGACAGGCAGTGCTGGAGCGCAGTGCCTGCGAGATCACGGGAGACGGCCTGACGGTGCGGTTCCATGTGGGCTTCCCGGCCTTCGGGCGCACCATCAACGCGGGGGAGCTGGACAAGATCCTTTTCGACTTCCTGCCCCGCTGCGTGGAGTCCAGCCTGTTCTATGCCAGGCTGGACGGAAAGAAGCTGGAGCGGGTGGTGCACCTGGCGGAGGATCAGAGCGCCATGCGGCGCATCCTGAGGGAGGAGAAGCTGGTGGCCTTCGTGGCCAACGGCTCCGTGCTGCCCAGGAAGAGCGGCATATCCGACCTGCCCATGGCGGACAGCGTGGTCTTCACCTCCCCCCAGTCCATGGAACGGACTTTCGAACTGCCCCACAGGGGGAAGATTACCGGTATGGCCATCCCGGAGGGCATCACGCTGATCGTGGGAGGCGGCTATCACGGGAAATCCACTTTGCTGGAGGCCATCCAGATGGGAGTGTACGACCACATAGAAGGAGACGGACGGGAATTCGTCATCACCGAGGATACGGCCCTGAAGCTGCGGGCGGAGGACGGCAGGTCTATCCGGAACGTGGACATCTCCCTGTTCATCAACGACCTGCCCAATAAGAAGGACACCAAGAAATTCACCACCGAGGATGCCAGCGGCTCCACCTCCCAGGCGGCTGCGGTGGTGGAGGGGATTGAAGCGGGCACCAGGCTTTTCCTGATTGACGAGGACACCTCCGCCACCAACTTCATGGTGCGGGACGAGTTCATGCAGCAGGTGATCAGCCGGGACAAGGAGCCCATCACGCCCTTCCTGGAGCGGGCAGGGGACCTGTATGAAAAAGCGGGAATCTCCACCATTCTGGTGGCAGGCAGCTCCGGGGCCTTCTTCTACATCGCGGACCATATCCTGATGATGGACTGCTACCGCCCTGTGGACATCACGGAACGGGTGAAGGGGCTGTGCCAGGGGCATGCCGCGCCCAGGGTGCAGGCGCCGGGATTTGCGGTGCCCGCCTTCGACCGTGTGCTCCCGGCCTTCCGGAAAGCCCAGAAGGGCAGAGGGAGAGGATGGGACGGCAGGGAGCTGGAGACGAAGAACATCGGATACGGCGCAGGCGACGCGGAGAGCGGGAGCTTTACCGTGGCAGAGTCCCGCGGTGCGGGAGGAGGCCGGGGGTATAGAGGCTCCGAGGGCCGGGGGAACGGCGCAGACGGAAGAGGATATGGCTCCGGAGAGGACAGGGGGCATGGCGGAAGAGGACGCGGCGGCAACCGCGGCGGAGACGGACGCCATGAGCACATGAAGACGAAATCCTTCGGCCTGGAATCCTTCTCCATGGACAGGGAGGAAGTCAATGTGCGCTATCTGGAGCAGCTCCTGGATTCGGAGCAGGTGAATGCCCTGGCCCATCTGCTGCGGTACGGCTTAGAGGAGGTCATGGACGGAAAGAAGACCGTGCGCCAGACCGTGGAGGCCATCTGGAATGCCTGGGAGAAGCAGAACTGGAAGCCCTTTGCGGGCTCCTTCGTGCCCTGCGGCTTGGCCAAGCCCAGGATTCAGGAATTGTACGCCTGCCTGAACCGGTTCCGGGGATAGCGGACAGACGGTACGGGAGCCCGAATGGAGGGGAAGTACATGAGAGGAAAAGAGCGCATGCTGTATGCCTGCCTGGGGGACAGCATCACAAGCGAGCAGGTGACGGGAATCGGAACCATGGTGTGCCGGAAGCTGGGCATGGAGTTTTTGGGCAATTTTGCCTTCGGCTGGGCCACAGGCTCCGACTGGCATGACGGGGAGGAGACATTGACGCCCTGCTGTCTGGAGGATCTGCCCAATGAATTCTCGCCGAAGAACGTATTGTCCAACCAGGTGAGGCGCCTGCTGAAGGCGGCAGAGGACAAGGGGCGCAGCCCCCGGGTGATCTACATCGCCATATCCACCAATGACGGAGCCAGGGACTGGAGGGAGGAGAGCCCCGTCCCCCTGGAGGACGACACGGAGCAGGTATGCAAAAAGGAATACGGAGCCCTCACCAGAAGGAGCCTGGGGAGCGCGCTGCGCTGGGCAGTGGAGACCTTGCAGCGCGGATGCCCCGGGGCGGAGATTTTCGTGGCATCTCCCCTGCAGGCCTGCGCCCCCGAGAGCGACCAGGCTGCCGTAGGCCGGGAAGCGCTCCTGATAAAGAGGGAGATCATCAGGAAGATCAGCGGCTTCTGCGGGGTGAACTTCGTGGACTCGTACTATGAGAGCGGCTTTACCGGGGAGATCGCCAGAGACCATGGGCACATCCATCCGGATGGGGAATGGGCGGAGCGCATCGCGGAATATGTGGCGGCTGCCATAAGGGAAAAGATGTCGCTGTCGGAATAGCCGGATTTGGGATCGCCTCAGGGGAACACGTGAGGCGCCGCAGACAGAAGTGGGATGCTCGCTGTCTGCGGCGCTTTTTGCAGAGCTTATTGCGCGGTTCCGAAGGTCACGCTGTCAAGGATGCTCTGGAACAGGGGCACGGCCTCGTCCATGTAGCTGTCGTGGATTATGTAGTCCAGGGAGACAAAGGCATCTCCGTCCTGCACCAGCACATAGCGGTCATAGAAAGAATTGCCATCGTCATCCTGGGGGCTGCCAATGCAGTCAAGGGCAGGCAGCCCGCCCACTGTGGTATCCGTGACTTCATAGCCCTGTTCTGTCAACTGGCCCTTCAGATCTGCCAGGCTCCCTCCGCCCTGCAGGGTGAAGCCGGAGAGGTACAGCATGGACATATCCCAGGCATTGTCGTCCTCATAGCGGGAATAGAGGGACGTCTCCTCCTCGTCGGAATCATCGATCACCCACACATAAGGACAGGAAAGGGTCAGTCCCAGCCAGTCTATGGTGCGGGAAGCCATCACAGGCACAGGAACCTCAGGCTCCCGGGCCATGGCCGCGTCCAGCTCCTCCTGGGTGATGGAGATGGAGCAGGATTCGCCGGTGTCCGCCAGGATCTTCTCTGCCGCCAGCCTGGTGAGAGGGGCCAAAGTGGAGAAATGGTCGGCTCCTTCTATGACATAGCCGTGGATGTTCTCATTGTCCGTAGCCTGCTGCATCCGCTCCAGATTCTCGGAATTGCCGTCCCTGCCCTCGATGAGGAAGGTGGGGCTTTTCACATTGTCCAGCCAGTGGATGGGGGAGCGCATGGTGAACTCGTCCTCATTCTCCGTATCGAAGGTGAACTGGCTGTTGTTGTGGTACTTCACCTCGTCCACCGCGCCGTAGCAGAAGACCGCCCGGAACTTGTCCGTGTACTCGGAGGCCAGAAGCGCCCTGGTAGCGCCGGTGCTGTGGCCGCCCAGGTAGATGCGGTCCGGATCCACATAGGGCAGGGAGGCGGCATACTCGTAAGCGGAGACGATATCGTCCACCTCGCCGAAGAGGGCCTCATAATGGCCGGGATTGCCGTTTCCGCCCCGGAACGAGGGGTACATGGTCAGGACACCCGCCTGCCAGAAGGCGGAGCCGGTCTGGTCATTGTCCCAGGCCGGATAGCACCAGGGGAAGTCGTCGATGCCATTGCCCCAGCCGCCTACCACCCAGATGATCAGAGGGTGCTTTTCCCCGTCGCCGGGGTCGCTGGACACATAGGCCGCCAGGTCGCCCACCTTGGAGGAGTAGGAGACCAGGTCGAAGAGGCCCTCCGGAGGCTCCGGGACGGCATCGCTGTCGTTCTCCTGCCTGGCCAGGGTGGTGGTGAACGCGTCATGGGCCTCGGCGAAGCTGCCGTAGCTCTCTACCAGGGCCTGGGCGGAAGCATTGTTCGCCAGGAGATTTTTCTTGGGAGAAGAGGTCTGCTCCCGGGCGCTCTCGTCCCCGGAGCTCTCCTCCCCGGAGGACTGCCGGGACGCGCTTTCTCCCGAGGGGCTTTTGCTTTCCCCGGGCTGGGAGGAAGCGCAGGAGGCTGTGGCGAAAATAGTCGCCGTGGTCAGGAAAAGCGCAAAGGCTTTTCGGATTGAGATTGCTTTCATGAGAATTACCTTCCTTTTCTTTTAAGTTTCAGTTCTCTTATGAGCCAATATTATACCACTTAATCCAAAAGAATGGAAGACGGGGACATATAATGATACTGCTAGTGGTTAGTGTATAATTATTATTGGCAGAGGGAGGG